>NZ_DEPM01000285.1:0-11759 GCF_002358775.1 Martelella sp. UBA3392 | reverse complement strand
GAGCCGCTGTCGAACCTCGATGCCAAGCTCAGGGTCCAGATGCGCGCGGAGATCAAGACGCTGCATCAGCGCGTGGAGACCACATCGGTCTATGTCACCCATGACCAGATCGAGGCGATGACGCTGGCCGACCGGGTGGTGGTGCTCAACCAGGGCCGGATCGAGCAGCAGGGCACGCCGATCGAGCTCTACAGGAAACCGGCCAACCTGTTTGTTGCCGCCTTCATCGGCTCGCCGGCGATGAACCTTCTCCCCGGCACGATCGTCGCCGCGGACGGCGCGCCGGCGGTGCGCTTTGCCGATGGAACGGTGCTGGCGATCTCCGGCGACCATGCCGGCCTCACGCCCGGCCGCAAGGTCACGGTCGGCCTTCGTCCCGAGCACCTCAATCCCGATATCGGAACCGGTTCGGTGATCAACGGCACGGCGCTGCTGGTGGAGCCGACCGGCGCCCAGAGCCACGTCGTCTTCGAACTCGGCGGCCAGCATGTGACGGCGATCGTCGACGGCGAACGCGAGGTCCGCCACGGCCAACCCTTCGAGGCCAAGATCGACCCCGAACGCGTCCACATCTTCGACAGCGAGACCGGCGAGGCGCTGTAGCCGAACTGGAAACGGGCGCGCGAATGGAGAGGGCCGGCGAGCGGTCAGCCCCGACCCTGCGTTTGGCGGCGTTGCGGCGAGGGGTGGAACAATGCGCTGACAGCGGACGCGATCTCGGGCCCGCAGGCGCGCACCGGGCCGCCGCGGCTGAGAAGGTCGGCGAGCGCGGGGCGTTCGACAACGGCGCCTGCCTCTTCCGCGATCAGAATGCCGGCCAGGACGTCCCAGCAATTAAGGTGGGCCTCGTAATAGAGCTCGGCCTTTCCCTCAGCGACACGCAACAGTCCGAGGGCCGCCGCGCCGATGCGGCGGTGATCGAAGCCGTGCTCGTGCAGCCTCAGGAGCAGGTCGAGATAAGAGCCGATCGCGGTGCGGCGGGAATGGCCGGTGAGCGCCAGCGCCGATTTCGGATCATCGTTTTTTGAGACGGAAAGTCGGTTGTCGCCATTGAACGCGCCATGGCCACGGCGGGCGTGGAACACGGTCTGCGTGGTCGCGTCGAAGATCGCGCCGAGCATGATTTCCCCGTCGGCCACCAGCGCGATCGAAACGCCCCAGTCGGGCAGGCGGCGCATGTAATTGTTGGTGCCGTCGATCGGGTCGATCACCCAGACCGGGCCGTCACCGCCCGTCCGGCCGGTCTCCTCGCCCACGAAGCCGTCATCGGGAAAGTCGCGGGCGATCGCCGCGCGGATCAGCGCCTCGCATTCCCGGTCGGCATTGGTGACGAAATCCTGAAGCCCCTTGTTGGCGACCGAAATCGCCTCTTTGCGCCGCTGGATTTCAAGGGCCCGCGCGCCGGCGCGCGAGGCAAGCGCCCGCGCAAACGCATAACGCGCGTCAATGTCATGTTCGGACAGGCTGGTCATGCGGTCGACTTTCGTTCCACCAGCCGCACGGGCGTGGTTTCCAGCCGCGCCGGAAGGTCGGGATTGGCGATGCGGCTTTCGAGGAAATCGATCGCTGCCTCGGTCTGCAGGTCGCAGGCCTGGGCGAAGGTCGTCAGCCGATAGGCGTCCCATCCTGCCTGGGGAATATCATCATGGCCGATGACCCTGAGGCCGGGATGGTCGCGGTCGCGTCCAAGGCGCGCCAGCGCGTCGATGACGCCGCAGGCCATGTAGTCATTGACGCAGAACAGGGCTTCGGCGGCGCTGTCGGCGAGTGCTGCGCCCTGTTCGAAGCCCGATTTGTAGTCGTTGACCGGCACGTCGATCACCTCAAGCGCGGCGCCCAGTTCCTCAGCGCGCGTGACGAACGCCTGCCTGCGGCTGCGGCCGGTAAACGACAGGTGCGGCGAGGCCATGACGGCCAGCCGCCGACAGCCGGCATCGAAGAAATAGTCGGCCGCCGCCCGGGCAGCGACCTCGTCGTCGTTGACCACGCGATCCACCAGCGGAATGTTCTCGCCCTTGTTGATCAGGACGATCGGTATGCCATTGCCGGCGCATTCCTCGCACAGCTCCGTCGGCGGGGCATCCGACGTGACGATGACGCCGGAAACCGAATATTGCAGCAATTGCCGGATGAAGGTCGTCACATCCTCCGAACGCGAGGTCGGCAGCAGGATCGGCCGCAGGTCGCGCGCCAGCAGGCCGCGCGTCAGGTGGTCGATCTGCATCGTCCGGAACGGATTGTCGAGGCCGGCGGCGACCACGCCGACCAGATCGGAGCGCTTGTTGATCAGGCTGCGGGCCAGATAATTGACGCGGTAGCCGAGCTCGTTGGCGGCCTTGATGACCTTCTGCCGGGTTTCCTCGGAGACGGAGGCATTGGGCGTGAAGGTGCGCGACACGGCGGCGCGGGAAACGCCGGCGTGCCGGGCGACATCATGGGACGTCACGGCCCGTTTCGGAAATACTGGATCGCTCATGTAAAGTCGCTGGATGCCTCGCCGGTCTGCATCATCTCCGGCCGGTTGGTGCAGATGCCCAGAACCGGAAGGTCGATCATGTCTTTCAGGATATCCGCCCGCTCCTCATGCCAGAGAACAATCCGCCGTTGTGAGCGGAAGATACGGTCGCAGAGCTCCGCTGTCACCTTGTCCTGCGGGCGCGGCCCGTCTTTTTCCCAGCATAGATGAACGAGATCGGCCCCGGCCTCTTCGGCCAGCGCCATCGGGTCCCTGCCCATGCCGACCAGAACGGCAAGCGGGAGGTCGCAGCCAGCGTCGCGCAACTCGCGCACCTGCGCCGTGTCGAACGAGCCGAGGGCGGCATAGCGCTGGTCGTGGTCCTTGAGTTCCTGCCAGCATTTCAGCCCGGTGCCTGCTGCCTTGAGTTCGACATAGAGGCCGGTGCCAAGTTCGCGCCCGAGGGCTGCAACCTCGGCGAAGGTCGGAACGTCGACGCCCTCAAGGTCGGCCAACTCCGCCGCCGACATCGCGGAAATCCGGGCATCGACACCGAACACCCGTTCGAGGTGGTCGTCATGGGAGACGACCACGACGCCGTCGCGGGTCAACTGGGTATCGAGTTCCCACATGTCGGCCCCCAGTTCGGAGGCGAGGCGAAAGGCCGCGAGGGTGTTTTCGACGGCGTGATCGCTCGCCCCGCGATGGGCGATGCAGAGCGGGGCGGATACCGCCGGCCAGCCATAGCGCGCGATGAAATCTGCAAGTCCGGGCGCGCTGCTCATAGGCGCGTCCCGTCCTGCTGAAACACAAGAAGATCGTCCGGGCGAACGCCCCAGCGCACCTCGTCGCCAATCGCGATGTCATGGCGCACCGGCTGGATGGAGCGGAGAACCGCGCCGGAGGGCAGGGCAACGTCGTAGAGGTTCTCGCGCCCCTGGGTCTCCACGAAACTGACGCGGCCGCCAACCGGGCTGCCGTCATTACTGCCGAAGATTTCCGGGCGGATGCCGACGATGATCGGCGCGCCGTCCTCGGTCTTTTTCGCATTGGAAGGCATCGGCAGGATGACGTCGTCCTCGTCCAGCCGGATGACGCCTGCTTCCGCCCGGCCGTTGACGAAGGCGATCGGCGGATTGCCGAGGAAGCCCGCGACGAACTGGGTCTTCGGATTGCGGTACATGTCGGTCGGGGTGTCGATCTGGATGATCTGCCCCTCGTTCATGATCGCGATTCGGTCGCACATCGACATCGCTTCCACCTGGTCATGGGTGACGAGAATGGCGGTGATGCCGGTCTCCATCTGGATGCGGCGGATTTCCGAGCGCATTTCGAGACGGAGCTTGGCGTCGAGATTGGCGAGCGGCTCGTCAAACAACAGCACGGCGGGCTTGCGCACCAGCGCGCGGGCCAGCGCCACACGCTGCTGCTGGCCGCCGGAAAGCTGGCCGGGGCGGCGGTCGAGATAGCGGTCGATATGCACGAGTTCGGCGATCTGGCGGACCTCGCGGTCGATCTCGGCGCGGCTTGCGTGGCGCACTTCCAGCGGAAAGGCGATGTTCTCGAACGCCGTCATATGCGGATAGAGGGCATAGTTCTGGAACACCACCCCGACATTGCGCTTCTGGCTCGGCACGCCCGACACGTCCTTGTCGCCGAACAGGATCCGCCCGCCATTGATGCGGTGGATGCCGGAAATGGCAAGCAGCGTCGTCGACTTGCCGCAGCCGGAAGGGCCGAGCAGCGCCAGCATTTCGCCGTCGTTCACCTCAAGGTTCATCCTGTCGATGACCGTGGTGTGGTCGAAGGTCTTGGTGAAATTTTCGAGCTTGATACGCATCAGCCTTTGGTGCCTCCGCTGAAGATGTTCATCAGCCGGTTCTGGAAGATGATGAACAGGATGATGACGGGTAGGGTGTAATAGAGCCCCACCGCCTTGAAGAGGTTGAAGTCATAGGTGATCGAATCCTTCTGCGAGACCCGTTCGAGATAGACCGAGAGCACCCGGTAATCCGCCGTCGGCGCCAGGATGCGCGGCAGCACATATTCGCCCCAGGCATCGAGGAAGGAGAACACGACGAGGGCGATCAGGCCGGGCTTGACCTGCGGCAGGATCAACCGCCGCCAGACGGTGAAGCGTGATGCGCCGTCCTGAACGCCAGCCATCTCGATTTCCCAGGGCACGGTGTCGTAAAACCCCTTCATGATCCAGATGCCGAAGGGCAGCATCAGCGATGCCTTGACGAAGACCACGCCGATCAGCGTGTCGTAAAGGCCGATGAACTGCAGCACCAGAAACACCCCGATGATCAGCGTCACCGACGGGAAGGCGTGCATCACCATGATGCCGGCCAGGAAGAACTGCCGGAACGGCATGTTGAGGCGCGAAAGCGCATAACCGCCCATGGAGGACAGCGACACCACGATCGCCCCGATCGAGCAGGCGAAGATCAGCGTGTTGAGCGTCGCCGACCAGACATTGCCGGCAATCGACGGGTCGATCAGGAACTGCCAGTGTTCCAGCGTGAACTCGTTCGGGATCATCGAGCCCGGTGGCGAATTCGTGAAGCTGTCGATGAACACGAAGGCATACATGATCACCAGCGGCAGGCTGAGCAGCCCCAGCACCAGAATGAGCGGCCAGGCGGCGAAATTGCGTGACATTGTCCGACCTCCCTTAAAATTCGATCTTCGGCTTTTCCAGCATTTCCCCGAACTTGAAGAGCCGGAGGAAGATGATGGAAAGCGCGAGGCCGACGACGACCAGCACCAGTGCCATGGCAGCGCCGAGGCCATATTCGAGATTGCCGGTGAAGTTCGACAGCGCGATGCGGAAGGCTTCGAGCGCCCACACATTGGTGGTGTTGCCCGGCCCGCCATTGGTCGTAAGCCAGATTTCCTGATAGGACGACAGCAGCGACAGCGACTGATAGCAGGTTACGAACAGGATCGGCCATTTCAACTGCGGCAGGATGATCTTGCGGACCTGCTGAAAGCGGCTCGCGCCGTCGACCTCGCTCGCCCAGAGCTGCTGGACGGGGATTGCCCGGAGCGCGCCGCTGAACAGGATCATACCGAAGGATGCGCCGATGAAGCCGTTGAGGGTGATGATCGTCGCCCAGGCCGTCGGCACGGAGCCTTTCATGTAGTTGAACGAGGGAAGGCCGAGATGGGCGGCGATTGTCGCCAGAAACCCGTCATCCCACGTGAACCACCGCCACATGACCGCATAGAGCACGACCGGCGTGATGCGCGGCAGAAGCCAGAGCACGCTGAACACCGAACCACTGGCCTTGGGCATGTAGAAGATCGCGATCGCGAGAAACAGGCCGAGCCCGACATTGAAGATCGAAAGCGTCAGGCTGACATAAAGCGCGGTATTGGTCAGAAGTCGTCCGGTTGCCGGCGTGGTCGCCAGCCGTTTGAAATTGTCCGTGGTCCAGACCCAGCCGGTATAGGATTGGGTCAGAACCGCGTCGCGCTGGTCTTCGGTCAGGTCCGGCGCGACCGCATCGATCGCCGTCACCGCCTGGTCCCGCGTTGCAAAGCGGGTGTTGAGGATCGACTGGCCGAAGGGCTCGGCGGCCAGCTTGAGGTCGCGGATGCGGCGCGGCCGGTTCGGGAGCGTCTTCAACTCGCGTTCGAAGCTGCGGGCATCCTCGAAATGCGCGCCCATCAGGCGGCTTTCGATATCGTCCAGAAAATCCGGGTCGACGCCGGCCGCAGCGGCGCGGGAAAGCGCCGCCTCGTCGACGGTGATCGACGTGCCGCTCAGGCTCTCGGTCACGGCCTTGTCCATGCCTTGCCATTCGAGATTACGCAGCGCATTGGGGCTGATTACATAGGCGCCGCCGGTAATGCCGGTCGCGCTGGTCATGTTGGTGAAGGAAAAGACCGCCGTCAGCACCACGGGGGCGAAGAAGAAGGCGAGCAGAAACAGAAGCGCCGGCGACAGCATCAGGATGCCGAACGGACTGATGCGGGGGCCGCCTTTGCCTGCGGCTTTAACGGTTTCGGCATCGCCCGGGCGCGTGGCCACGCCCGGGTTGATACCTCTTTCGACGGAGGTGTTGTCGGTCATCTTCGCTCCGTTCAGCGAATGATGATCTGGTCGCCGAGGCCGTTCTCGACCGTCGCCTGAGCCTGATTGACGGCGTCCTCGACCGAGGTGGTGCCGGCCCAGGCCGATTCCAGACCCTTGAACATGGCTTCCCAGTAGATGCCGAAATCGGCATTGTTCGGGATCGAGTTCGCGTAAGGAAGCAGCTTTTCGGTGGCTTCGCTGGCCCAACGGTCATTGGCGTAGAACGGAATGGTCGTCTCCGCCTCGCCGATCGCCAGATGGCCGGACTGGACCGCATGCAGCGCGTTGATGCGCGGCTCGGACGCAACGGCGACAAGCTCGGCGGAGATCGCCGCGTCGTCGTCGGTGCCCTGGGTCGAGATCAGGTAGACCAGCGGATGGGTGATGGTGTTCGGCCTGCCGTTTTCATTGCCGGCCGGTATCAGCGAGAACGAGACGGTGTCGAAGAAATCCTCGAGGCCGTACTGGTTTTCCCACTGCAGCTTGTGCCAGGTGCCGCCGTGCCAGGCGCCGTATTTGCCGGTGGCGACATTGGTGTGGAACGTGTCCCACTCGCCGCCGAGATAGGTCTTCGGCGTCACGCCCATCTCCACGGCATCGACGAAGAACTGGTACATGTCGGTGAGCGCCTGCTTGTCGAACACCAGCTTGCCCGTCTCGGGATCGACCATCTCGCCGCCGAAGGACTGATAGAACTGCCAGTAATCGGTGCCGTTGTTGACGCGCGGACCGAAGCCGTAGCCGGGTTCGACCACGCCTTCATCCTGCATTTTCTTGACGTCATCGAGCATGTCGTAAAGCGTGTATTCGCCACTCTCGATCTTGCCGGGCAGCGCGTCGATATCGGCATCGCTGTAGCCGATCGCCTTCAGGTCCGGCTTGGACATGAAGAACGGACGGGCTTCGGCGTCCTGCGGGATGCCCCAGATCATGCCGTCATAGCTCGATACGTCGATGAGATTGTCGTAGAGCTGGTTGAGCGGCCAGGCGTCGAAATCGACATAGTCCTCGATCGGGCGCAGAATGCCGGCCTGCGACCACGGCCCGATGTCTTCATGGCCGGTGACGATGATGTTGGGGGCGGTGCCGGATTCGGCGGCCAGCGTCACGGCCTGCTTGAAATCGTCCCAGCTCGACCAGACCTGCTTTTCGACGGTGATGTTGAGATCGTCGCCGCGAATGGCCGCCTGACGCTCGAGATAGTCGGCCGCCATTTCGATGGCGTCGACGCGATAGAGCGAGTTGTCGTCGGTGCCGCCCGACCAGACGGTGATGGTGTAGTCCTCGGCATGCGCCGCACCTGACGTGGCGGCCGCGATCGCAATGGCCGCAGTGCCGATAAATGCCTTGATATTCATGCGGGTCTCTCCAGGTCCCTGAGCATGAGGCTCCCCCGAAATTGTCACGGAAGCCCCGCCCGTGTTGTCATATCGCATCGGCCGTTTCTTGTTTCCGGGCCTGCCGGAACAGCACGATGCCGGTGAAGCGAAACCACCCGCGCACGTCCTCCAAACCGCGGAAATTGGCCTTCGCCGATCGGACGCACGATATGACCTATGTCCTCCTCATGACGCCCACGTGACATTTTGTACACGTGTACATGACAAATGTACACGTGTACAAAAATATTACCGGTATGGACCTTTCTTGAACGGGAACTGGCTCAGTCGGGCGCGGAAACGGTGTGCCCTGCCGCGCGCCAGGCGGCTTCGAGCAGCGGCGCTTCATCGGTGGTGATCTGGTCGGCGCCGAGTTCGAGCAGGCGCCTTACGGTTTCAATCTCCGCCTCCGTCAGCCCCTCGTCGGGCCGGGCAGGATTGAAGGTCCAGGCGTCGACCAGAAGGCCGGCTTCGTGGCTGGCGGCGATCATGTCGAGACCATGGTTGGCCGCTTTCAGGACCAGCGGGTAGTGCAGGTAGATGGTGCCGGCCGCGGTCGGTCCCGCAAGCGCCGCATCGAGCGCGTCGGAGGCGGCCGAAAACCCGTCCTTCTCCCAGGCCTCCCAGATGTCCTCCGACGGGTCGATGCCGCGCGCGACTTCCGGCATGGTCTCGCGCATCGCGGCGATCAGCGCAAGATCGGTCGCCGAGACGATGATATTGCCGGCATTGGCGCCGATGATCTGGACCAGATGCGCAAGTCCGGCGCTCCCGATCACCCCGAGATCCGATTTCATGTCGAATTGCACCAGCGTATCGGGATGTGCGCCGGAGAGCAGCCGGGCGAGATCTTCGGAAAGGATAAGCGGCTCGCCGCCGACGGCATAGCGCAAGCCCTCAAGGTCCTCACGGCGCGATGCGGAGACGAGGCCCCGTCCATCCGTCTCGCTTTCCAGCGTGTCGTCGTGCACGACGGCAAAACCGCCATCGGCGCGCACCCTGAGATCAAGCTCCATCGAGGCCCCGACCGCGAAGCCTTCCGCCATCACGGCAAGCGAAAAGACGGGATCGGCGAGGCGCTTGCGCAGCTGGTGCCATTTCAGTCGCGTCTTGCGGCCGTTCAGTTCAAGATGGAGTCCGCTGTTATGCGACATGGTCTGGCTTCGCTTTCATCTGCTTCGTGGTTCTGCCGAAATGGCCCGCCGCCTCTATCCGGCGCTCATGAACAATGTATGAAGCCGCTTCTCCGACGTAAGCCTCGGGGCGCTTCCCGGTCAGGCGCGAGCAAACTCAAATGGGGCACATGTCCTGCAGCAGGGCTTGCGTCGCCTCGATATCCTTGACCATGAGTGCTGCGGCCGCCTCGGCATCGCCGCGCCGGAAGGCCTCGATCATCTCGTAGTGATAAGTCGAATAGGGGTGGATCGTGCCCTCGTTGATCTGATGGATCACGAGGTCGGAGAGCATGCGCATATAGGGGCCGAAGCGCAGCCACAGCGTCTCGATCATCTGCGGCAGGACCTCGGAACCCGAAAGCTCATAGATGGCGAAGTGGAATTCCTGGTTCTTGCGCAGCATCTCGTGGACTTGGCCATTGCGGCCAAGCGACTCATGCTCGCGCGCAAGCGCGAGGCAATGCTCGATTTCGGCCTTCTTCATGCGCGGCGTCGCAAGTTTGGTCGCAAGTCCCTCAAGCGCGGTGCGCGCGCGGCACAGATCGTCGAGACGCTGGCGCGAGACGGCGGGCACCCGGGCCGAGCCGTTGCGGCTGATCTCGAGACCTTTTTCGGCGGCAAGCCGGCGCAGGGCCTCGCGCACCGGCATATGGCTGGTGCCGAATTCGGCGGCCAGCGAGGAGATCGTGGTCACCTGCTCGGGTTCGAACTGGCCCCACATCAAGGCCTGGCGCAATTGCTCGTACACCCCGTCCTGAACGGTCATCCTCGACGAAATCCTGGAAAGTCCCGTATTGTTCATCGCGCCTCTCTCCCGGTGGTGGTGCGAGCCTTTCACCGTCTGTCGGGGCAAGAGGCATCAAAGTCAAGCGTGCGAGCGCCTCAGCGGGTTTTCGCCCGCCGGAACCGCTGTTCCAGAACGCCAACGAGGCGCACCAGCGGCAGCAGGAACACAAGATAGATGATCGCCGCGCCGATCAGCGGCGTCGGATTGGCGTAAAACGCCTGGGCGTCCTGCGCCTCCTTCAGGAGCTCGGGCATCGCCACGGTAGAGGCAAGTGCGGTGTCCTTGAACATCGATACGCAATTGCTGGTGGTCGGCGGGATCACGATCCGGATCGCCTGCGGCAGGATGACTTTCCACAGCGTGACGGGAAAGGAAAGGCCAAGCGCGGAGGCGGCCTCGAACTGGCCATCCGGCACGCTTTCGATGCCGGAACGAAACACCTCCGCCGAATAGGCCGCCATCACCATCGAAAACGACAGGATCGCGGACGTCCAGGCGGAAAAGCGGATGCCGACAAAGGGCAGGGCGTAATAGACCAGGATCAGCACCACCAGCACCGGCATGGCGCGGAACACGTCGATATAGGCGACGGTCAGAAACCGGATCGGCTTCGGCGCGTAAAGCCGGAACACGCAGATCAGCAGCCCGGCGCTGACGCCGATCACAATGGCGAGAATGCCGAGGATCAGCGTGTTCATCAGCCCGCGCAGCAGGAGCGGCATGCTCGCGACGAGCACTTCGGTGTTGAAGAAGGTTTCGACGAGGGTCATCGGCGGCAACTTTCGGTGAGCGTGACATGCGTCTTGCCGCGCCTGTTGGGCGCGACGTCTTCCGGCCATGCCTTGCGGCGGCAAAAAGAGAGGAGGGCGTTGCGACGCCCTCCGTCATGCGCGATCACGGGATGGCGAAGACCGTGACGGTGGAGGAATTGGCCGGCGCCGCCGAGCCGAACCACTTTTCGTGGATCTTGGCCATGGTGCCGTCTTCCTTCATCGTGGTGATCGCCTCGTTGATGGCATCGAGCTGCGGATGATCCTTGCCCATCATCATGCCGTACTGCTCGCCGGTCTTGATCCGGGCTGCGACCTCGAAGCCCTTCATCTTGGTGAACAGGTATTCCATGCCCGGAATGTCGGAGACCACGGCATCGACGCGGCCCGCGCCGAGATCGAGGAACATGTCCTGCTGGGCGTTGTAGCCCTTGACCGACTTGATACCGAGGCTCTCTTTGTTTTCATCGACCCATTTCGCGCCGGTGGAGCCGGAAAGCACGCCGACGGTCTTGTCCTTCAGCTCCTCGGTGCCGGAAAGCGCAACGCCTTCCTTGACGGCGATGCCCATGTCGGAATCGTAATAGGGCTGGGTGAAGGACTGCGATTCCAGGCGTTCCGGGGTGATCGTGATCGAGGAAATCGCGCCGTCGATACGGCCCGACGTGGTGGCGGCGAACAGCGCCTGGAAACCGTAATCGGCGATTTCCGGCTCAAGGCCGGCGCGCTTGGCGGCTTCGGTGGCGATATCAACCTCAAAGCCCTCGAAAGTGCCGCTGGCGTTCTTGTATTCGAATGGCGGATTGCTGGGATAGGCGCCGATGCGGAAAGGCTCGGCGGAGGCTGCCGACAGGCTTCCGGCGGCAAGTCCGAGTGCCGTTGCGAGCATGATGGCGTGGCGGCGGGTAAACATCATTTTTTCATTCTCCCTCTGGTGGTGACCGCAAGCGGTTTGTGGCGACGCGTTTTCGCGCCGCCAGCATCACGACGCTTCAGCCCTTGTGCGCGGCGATGATCTCGCCAAGCACGGTGTCGAAGCGTCCGATTTCTTCAAGCGTGTTGTAGTGCAGGAGCGATACGCGCACCGCGCCGCTGTCCATCGCAAGGCC
>NZ_DEPM01000297.1:0-12161 GCF_002358775.1 Martelella sp. UBA3392 | reverse complement strand
CGTCAGCAAGATATTGCTGCAGCTCACCGCCAAGACCGGCTTCCCGCTGTTTCGCAACCACCGCCAGCGGCTGGTGCCGACGCCTGAGGCGCATATGCTCTACGCCGAGGTCAAGCGGGTTTTCGAATCCGTGCGCGGCATTTCGACGGCCGCCCGCGAAATCCGCGAACTGCGGAGCGGAAGGCTGAATGTTGCAGCGCTTCCGGCCTTCGGCCTGACGCTGCTGCCCTCGATCGTTGCGAGCTTCACGCGGGAATACCCGGATGTCTCGATCACCCTCGACATCCGCAGTTCCGCCACCATCGTCCAGCGCACCAGCCGCAACCAGCTTGATGTGGCCGTGGCGGCCGAGGTGGATGATGAAAGCCCCTCGGTCGTCCGCCGTTCGCTGGTCGCGACGCCGCCGGTCTGTATCATGCCGAAGGGGCATCCGCTTTCGCGCCTGTCGGCCGTTCAGGTCGATGATCTCGATGGTCAGGACTTCGTGTCACTCGGCGTCGGCGACCGGATGCGCCGCCAGCTTGACGATCTCTGCAAGGAACGCGGCGTGACGCGCCGCACCAAGCTTGAGGCCGCGCTTTCGGATACCTGCGTCAACCTCGTTGCCGAAGGCGTCGGCGTTGCCGTCATCGACCGGCTTTCAGCCTGGATGGCAAGGGACAAGGCCATCGAAATCCGCGATTTCCGCCCCCATCTCGACGTCAATCTCAGCGTCTACCGGCCATGGGGCACGATCGCCTCCTCCGTAGCCGATACCTTCATCGAGCACCTGATCCAGAAGACCCGGGAGACCATGAATGTGGTCGACCGCGAGATCGGAGCGCTCAGCAGCCCGCCCGGCGATCAGACCTGACGCCAGGGCTCATGCGGTAACCGCCCGCAGTGCCCTGAACAGGCTCCGCACATCGCCTTCATCGTTATAGATATGCGGAGAGACCCGCATCTTCGTGCCGCGCACGGTGACGTGGACGCCCTTTTCCTTCAGCATGCTGGCGAGCCCGTCGCGATAGCGCTCGCCGAGTTCGATGACGGCGATGTGGCCGACGCGCATGGCGGGGTCCGGCCCGCCGAGCCCCATGGCTTCCGCCTCCGTCCAGATCAGCCGGTTGAGACGGGCAAGCCGTTGGTGAACGGCCGCGCCGCCGAAGCTCTTCAGCAATTCCATGGATTTGAGCGCAACCGGCAGCACGGCGAAGTCGGAGCGTTCGCCCATATCGAAACGGCGGGCGCCAGGCAGATAGCCGGGCATGGTCTCCAGGTAGAAATCGGGACGTTCGCCGCCGGCGCGGTTCCATGAATGGAACTCGATCGGCCGCCCAGCCTGCTGCCATTTCTCGGATGCATAAAGAAAACCCAGCCTATAAGGCCCGAGCAGAAATTTATAGGTGGCGAAGGACAGAAAATCCGGCTGGATACGCGCGACGTCGAAGGGAACCGCCCCGACCCATTGCGTGCCGTCCATCACCAGAGCCGCTCCGACTGTCCTTGCGGCGTCGGCGACCGCTTCGATATCGACCGTCATGCCTTCGAACCAGTGCAGGATCGTGCCGGCCACGACGGCGACCGGGACATCGCTATGGCGGATCGCCGCGACGAGGGCCGCGCCCCATTCCTCGCCGTCGCGTCGTGACACCGCGACCACCTTCGCGCCGCGCGCCCGGGCAAGCTCGTACCAGGCATAGCGGTGCGATGTATGCTCGTTTTCCATCATGATGATCGCCGAGCCCTCGGGAACGGCGACATTCGCGGCGGCCACCGCGATGCCATAACTGGTCGCCGGGATCACCGCGATATCATCAGCCCTCGCGCCGATGAAGGACGCCGCGAGCCCACGGGCCGCCTCAACCTCGTCATAGAAGTTCCCGATGGTCATATCCCAGGGTGCCGCCTTCACCCCTGCGCCCTTTCTCCCGGCCTCCTCGGCGATGCGCGGGATCGGCGAGATGTAGGCCGCATCGAGATAGCTGATGTGATCGGGGATCGAAAACAGGTGTTTCTGGCATTCGAGCATGATGTCCTCGCTACAATGTCACGGTCACGCCAAGGCCGCGCTCTTGGGCCCTGAAATAGATGAAACGGGCAAGCTCGATATCCTGGGCCGGCACGCCGAGGGAGCGATAGAGCGTGATTTCGTCCGCGTTCTCCCGTCCGGGGAGCGCTCCCGCAAACACCGCGCCGATTTCACCCCTTATATGGCCGCGGTCCATGAGGCCGGCCTCCAGCGGATCGATCAGATCGGATGCGGAGACCAGCGCCATTGGCATGTAGTCGACGAAAACCTTCGCGCGCAGCACACAATCCGTATCGATTTCGCGAAGGCCGGCGACGCTCGCGCCGACCGCGTTCACATGCGTGCCCGGGGAGAGCCACGCGCCGTGCAGCACCGGTTCGGCGGCCGATGTCACGGTGCAGACGATATCCGCCTCCGACACCGCGGCGCGCGCGTCGCCAAACGCCGTCGCCGCAATGCCCTTGTCGCGCTGGCGGCGGGCGAAGGCTTCGGCCTTCCGCCGATCGCGGCCCCAGACCCGGACATGATGAAGCGGTCGCACCAGCGCGATCGCGTCGACATGCCGGTCGGCCTGCTCGCCATAGCCGAGAACCGCAAGCTCGTCCGCATCCTCTCGAGCAAGCGTCCGCGTGGCGGCGGCGCTCGCGGCGGGCGTCCTGAGCCCGGTGATCGCATGGGCATTAATCAGCGCCACCGGGTGGCCGTGGTCGCCGTCAAACAGCAATACGCCGCCCTGATGCGAGTGCAGTCCGTGCCGGAAATTGTCGGGATAGACCGATTGCACCTTGGCGCCAGCCTGCGGACCTTCGGCGGCGACCATTACGGAAAGGCAGGTGCCAGCCATGCCCGGCAGCGCCAGAGTGCGACGGATATCCTGCGCAATGCGGCCGTCAGACGTCTTTATCAGCGCGCTTGTCGCCAGCGCGACCGTCTCTTCGGGTGTGACCAGCGCTTCGGCGGTCGCTCCATCGATCACAAGCAATGGCGGCGCATTCATCCCGGCCATGGGCTCCCCTCGCACATTCGCATGGTCCAAGAGATAGCATCGCCTACCTTCCGCCGGAGAACAAACTTGATAACCAATAGCCATAAATTGACCGGCTGATCTTATAGGACCGCCCGCGTTCCCTCCCTTCATAACTATTGATTATAAGCCGGAAGGTTGGGGTTGTTTGCGCCCCGCGACCGGCTGTTCCAGAAAATACCTCATGTACCGGCCTTCCGTCCGGAGGGCGCAAACGTGAAATGAGGGGCCCATGAATATCCAACGCTTTGACAAGACCGCGCGGCTTTCGCGCGTCGTCGTTCATGGCAACACCGCTTATTTCTCCGGACTGACGGCGGATGACCGCGGCAAGGATACCCAAGGCCAGACGGCGGAAATCCTCGCCAAGGCCGACGCCTATCTTAAAACCCTCGGGGTAGATCGCAACGCGGTCCTCTCCGCCACGATCTGGCTCCGCGATATCGGCGATTTCGACCTGATGAACGCGGCGTGGACGGCCTGGATCGACGCGCCGCCGGCGCGCGCCACCGTCGAGGCCGTTCTCGGTCTGCCGAACATCCGGGTCGAAATCCAGTTCACGGTCGCGATCGCATGATGATCGGTCAGCAGAAAGGGGATGCTGTGTTCAGCAAGGTCAATGTCGCCGATCAGCGCGCGACGATAACCGTCGAAATCGACGGTCGGACGGTGACCTGCCGCAAGGGTGATACCGTTGCGGCCGCCGCGTTGCTCGCGGACGACGGGCCCTATCGGCGCAACCCGGTTTCGGGCGCGGCGCGGGAACCTTATTGCATGATGGGCATCTGCTTCGAGTGTCTGATCGAAATCGATGGCGTGGCCAATCAGCAGGGCTGCCTGCGCACCGTCGAGCCCGGCATGCGCATTCGCCGCCAGCGCGACGTGCGGCCCCTGCGGGAAAGTGACGAAGCATGAGCCGCGATATCTGCATCATCGGCGGCGGCCCCGCCGGCATGGCGGCCGCCAGCATGGCCGCCCGACATGGCCTTTCCGTCACCCTGATCGACGAGCGCCCGAGCGCGGGCGGCCAGATCTATCGGGGGCTGGAGGATGGCCCATTGAAGGACAAGCTCGGCCCCGACTACGTGGCCGGAACAAGCCTGACCGATCGTTTCCGCAAGGCGGATGTCGACGCCCATTTCGGCGCCAGTCTCTGGCGGGTGGATCACGGCGACAAGGGCGGCTTTGCAAGCTTCACCAGCGGCGGCGTCTCCCGCCGCGTTGCCTACAAAAACCTGGTCCTAGCCACCGGCGCGATGGAGCGACCGGTGCCCTTCGAGGGCTGGACCCTGCCGGGCGTGATGGGCGTCGGCGCGGCGCAGCTTCTGCTGAAATCCTCCGGCATTGCGCCGGCGGACCGGGTCGTGCTTGCCGGCAATGGGCCGCTGCTGCTGCTGTTTGCAAACCAGTTGCTCGATCTCGGGGTGAAGGTCTCGGCGATCCTCGACACGGCGCCCAGGAAAAACCCGGCGGCAGTCGCCGCTCGTCATCTGCCGGCATTGTTTGCCAACCGCGCAAAGCTCGCCAAAGGCCTCGCCATGCAACGCGCCATCCGCGCCGCCGGCATAAAGGTTCACCGCGATGTCTCGACGCTCCGGGCGCTCGGCAAGGAGCGGGTCGAGGCGGTGGCCTTCACCGCGAACGGCAACAGTCATGATTTGCCTGTCGATACGCTGCTGACCCATGAGGGGGTCATACCCAATACCCAGCTTTCCCGCGCTCTGAACTGCGCCCATGTCTGGGATGCCGGGCAGAACTGCCTGTGCCCGGACGTCGATCGCTTCGGCGAAACCGGCCTTGCGGGCGTCTTTGTCGTCGGCGATGGCGCTGCCATCAATGGCGCGACCGCGGCCCCCGCCTCCGCCGAAATCGCCGTCGGGCGGATACTGGAACAGGCCGGCATGCTCGATGACGCCGGGCGCGCCGCCGTCACTGCGGCGCATACCGTGATGAAACGCGAGCGCGCCTTCCGCCCCTTCCTCGATGCGCTCTACCCGCCGCGCATCGCGACCGCCCCGCTTTCGGACGCAACGCTTGTGTGCCGCTGCGAGGCGGTGAGCGCCGGCGCCATGCGGCAGGCGGTGCGCGATGGCGCAACCGGCCCTGCCCAGGCCAAGGTCTTCACCCGGGCCGGCATGGGGCCGTGCCAGGGCCGCGTCTGCGGGCCGATCGTCACCGACCTGATCGCGCAGGAACGCCACAGTTCCCCCGCAGAGGTCGGCGCCTATCACGTCCGCTTCCCGCTCAAGCCGGTAACGGTGGGCGAGATGGCGAAAAGCCGCGACAAAGACAATCAGGACGAGGCCCATCATGCAGCTTGAAACAGACGTAGCGGTCATCGGCGGCGGGCTGGTCGGCATCGCGCTCGGCTACGGCCTCTCTTTGCGCGGCATCGACAATGTCGTGCTCGATGAAGGCGACGATGCGATCCGCGCCAGCCGCGGCAATTTCGGCCTCGTCTGGGTGCAGGCTAAGGGGCTCGGCCTGCCCGCCTACAGCAATTGGGCAATGCATGCGGTCTCGCGCTGGCCGGCGCTTTCCGATCAGCTTCTGGCGGAAACCGGCATCGATGTCGAACTGGTGCAGAATGGCGGGCTGTACCTCTGCCGCACGCCCGAGGAGCTCGCAACGCGCGCGGCCAATCTGGCGACCATCCAGTCGCGCCATGCCGGCGATTATGACTACGATATTCTCGACAATGCAGCGCTGCGCCGGCTGGTCCCCGAGATCGGCCCCGATGTGCCGGGCGCCAGCTATTCGCGCTATGACGGACAGGCCAATCCGTTGCGGTTGCTCCAGGCCTTCCATCGCGCCTATCAGAAGCGCGGCGGTCGCGCGCTCGCCAATAGCGGGGTACTCGATATCACCCGGCGGGGCGAAAAATTCGTGCTGAAAACCGCGCGCGGCGAAATTGTCGCCGGGCGTATCGCGCTGGCCGCCGGCCTCGGCAATGCCGGTCTCGGCGACATGCTGGGCGTCAAGATCCCGCTTGTACCCGTGCGCGGCCAGGTGCTCGTCACCGAGCGGGTGCCGATGAAGCTCGACTATGCGATCGAACAGGTTCGGGGCACCGGTGACGGCACGCTGATGATCGGCGGAAGCTGGGAGGAAGAGGCTGGATACGACCTCGGCACCACCTTCGACGTCACCACGAGGATCGCCGCCGAGTCGATGTTCTTCTTCCCATTCCTCGAAAATATCCGGGTCGTTCGAAGCTGGTCGGCGCTGCGCATCATCACGCCCGATGCGGCGCCCGCCTACGAAGAAGTCGTCCCCGGCGCCTTCCTGATCACCTGCCACAGCGGCGTATCGCTTGCCGCGCTTCACGCCTATGAAAGCGCCGGCTGGCTTGAAGAGGGAAGGATTCCCGAACAGATGGAGCCCTTCTCGCTCGCCCGGTTTTCCGGCGAGGGATAATTTAGGTCGTGTCGCCGGTTCAGCGCGTCCATCTTATGAACCGCGAGAAGTTCCGGACTTTTTTGTATCGTGACGTGATACGTATCGCTTGATAGGGAGGCGTATCATGCTATGATACAAACAGAAAAGGAAGACAGGTGATCCGATCCTATCGCAATGCCCGACGGAGAGTGTCGCCAGCGGCAAGGCGCCGAAAGGCTTTCCTGCCGATATAGTGCGCGCGGCGATCCGAAAGCTCACGATGATTGACAATGCGTACGCCCTGAATGATTTGCGCTCGCCGCCGGGCAACAGGCTGGAAGCGTTGAAGGGCAATAGAAAAGGTCAGTACTCGATCAGGATCAACGATCAGTGGCGCATCTGCTTTGTCTGGACGGATGGCGGCGCGGAAGATGTCGAAATCGTCGATTACCATTGAGAAAAGGACAGGAACCATGGCCAGCATTCTGCCGCCGGTCCACCCGGGTGAAATCCTGCGGGAAGAATACCTGATCCCGCTGAACATGAGCGCTGGCGCGCTGGCGAAGCGCCTTCACGTGCCGCGCACCCGCATCGAACGGATCGCAAAGGAGGAAACGGCGATCACCCCGGATACGGCGCTGCGGCTCGCCAAATTCTTCCGCACCACGCCGCAATTCTGGCTGAACATGCAGGACAGCTTCGATCTGAAGCGCCAGGCGGAAGCGCTGAAGGGCGAGATCGACGCGATCGAGGCATTCGAAGCAGCGTGAGACAAGCGAAAAGCCCGCGCTCAGCCTACCCGGACATCCACGGCGCGCAACACGCTCGCTGAACTGCCGGAGTCAGGCGGCAATTGCGCCATCAATCATAGCCGATATCGACCCAGCCGCGCTTTTCATGCGCTTCGGCCATGGCGTGGACCGCGCGTTCGATTTCGACGCCTTTGTCGAAATCGATCACATGGGCAGGCTCTCCAGCCATCGCGGCAATCAGGTGGCGACACTCGATCACCTTGAGGTCGTTGAAGCCGAGACCGTGGCCGGGCGCGGGAATGAACTGGCCATAGGGCGGGTGGGCCGGGCCGGCGAGAATCCGGGCATAGCCGGCCTCCTCGGCCGGCCCGCCGGCGCGGTAGATTTCCACCTCGTTCATGCGCTCCTGATCATAGGTGATCGATCCGGCCGAGCCGAAGATCTGGATGGCGATCCGGCCCTTGCGACCCCAGGCTGCGCGATTGGCCATCAGCACGCCGGACGCGCCGTCTTCCATGCGAAACAGAACGCTGGCGATATCATGGGTTTCCACCGCACGCTTCCCGCCGGCCTTCAGCGGGCGTTCGGCGTAGGGCTTGGCCATATCCGTAGTGACGCTTGCAAGCCGGCCGAACAGTATCCGGATCAGCGACAGCGGATGCACGGCGAAATCGTCGAGCGCGCCATAGCCGGAACTCGCCTCGCTCTTCCAGTAGAAGAACTGCTCCGGATCGGCCATGAAGTCCTCGTCCATCTCGATGCGGATGTGGTTGACCGTGCCGATCGCCCCGTGCTCGAGGAAGCTTGCGATCTGGCGGATCATGGGGTTCTGGATGTAATTATAGCCGAGCACGGCGGCGCGGCCCGCGCTGCGGGCTGCCGCGCGCATCTTGAGCGCGTCGTCGAATTTCGGCGCCATAGGCTTCTCGCACCAGACGTGCTTGCCGCTCTCCAGCGCCGCGATCGCCATATCCGGATGAAAGGCATTCGGCGCGGCAATCGAGATCACGTCCACCTCCGGGTCCGCAATGAGATCGCGCCAGCTGCCGGTGGCCTTCTCGAAACCGAAGGCGTTCGCCTTTTCGCGCGCGAGATCGCGATCGACCTCGGCCAGATGCACGAGCCGGACCGGCGGGCAATCGCCGAATGTCGGACCGACGGCATTCCATGCCAGAGCATGGCATTTGCCCATATAGCCGGTTCCGATCAGGCCAATTCCGATAGACGACATGCGCTAGCCTCCCGCGCCCCTCAGGCGCATTGATTGCAGGTTATGGTGCAGATGTTACAGGACCAAGGGATATTCATTTTATTTCATAATTCAATATTATAGAATAAAAATTACATTCCGGAGCCTATGTCGCGGCGGCCGGAGCTGATGGGGCACCATTGCGGGCTCCGCCTTCTGGGGAAGCGTAGATCATCAGAAACCGAACCTGGAAATCGTTTCGCGCAGAGCCCGCCTCGGGGCCTGCAAAATCCGTGCGGCTTCCGCGACATTGTTGCCGGAGGTCGCAAGCGTCCGCTGGATCAGGGACTTTTCATATTGCCTGATTTCGTCATTCAGGCCGGCGGACGGCGCAGATTGCGCATCGCCGCGCGATCCGGTTTGGCGGCGCTTGCAGCAGAAAGTGAAGCGCTCCGGCGAAAAGCGTCCAAGTGCCGTTCAGTTCAGGGCGCCGTAGAGCACGGTGATCCAGACGGTGTTGCCTGCAAGCCAGCCCAGTCCAAGCCACATCAGTTTCCGGTTGTCTTCGGTTCTCATCGCGATCAGGGCGACCACGGTTCCGGCAATGAGGCGGAAGCCATACCAGACGCCAAGGGACGTCAGGTGCTCTCGTCCCTTGATGAGCGTGTCGACCAGATCGAGGGCGAAAGAGATCGCGAACAGGGCAAAGAACGCGGACCGCCGCCGGAAGAAGAAATCCTCCCGATCAACCTGCCCCTGAATGTGGTCGGGATAAAGCAGGGTCGACATCAGGAAAAACAGCGAGGCGTAGGACAGAACGAATATGTAGATCCAGAAATTCCATTGGGTGATCAGGCGAAGGGCGAACTCCCACCACCAGAAGTGCACGGCGCCGAGAAGAAGCACCAGCGACCAGACGATCTGGACATGCATGCCGTTGGTCTTGATCGGCTCCTGCAGGCGTCGGGAAAGACCGGACAATACGCGCGTGATCGCCAGCCCGAGGATGAGGCTGACCAATATCCGCAAATGTCCATATGCATCCATGTCCGATACCCGTTTCAAGCGCGCCCCGCCGTTCCAGGGCGACGGCGGAAGCATAACCATTTGAATCGGGTTCCGCCAAGCCGGCCCGCGAGCCTGATCGCAGATGCGCCGCAATGGCAGGGAAAAGCCGAATGGAAGGCGCTGGTTCCAGCGCGGGAACCAGCGGGGCAGACCAAGAATGGCCGGGAAGACGACCTTCGCGCACAGCGCAGCGCGCCATCGCGGCCACCTTGCCAGCGAGGCGTCAAGCCATCTTCGTCCCATGATCCCGGTTTTGTACGATCCTTGCGACCTCGTCGTTGTGGTGCGTTCCCCATTCGCATAGCGGCGCGAGCACCTGGGCGAGGCTTCGGCCAAACTCCGTCAATTCATACTCGACGTGCGGCGGCACTGTTTGGAAGTCGATGCGACGAACGACGCCGTCATCCGTCAGTTCCTTCAGATGCTGGATCAGCATTTTCTCGCTCACATTGGTGACGAGCCTGCGCAGTTGCCCGGTGCGCTTTGAGCCGAAAGCGAGATGATAGACGATAAGCGGCTTCCACTTGCCGCCGAGGATGGCCAGAACCGCTTCCAGGCCACACCGGAAATGCGTCTCGGTCATTTTGATCTCCCAAATTCGATACTTACAAAATAGTGGGTACTGGAACGAAAGTCTGCAGCGTCTTAACTGGGTCGAACGACGATGTCGACGCTCCGCGCCGCACCAACCGCATAAACCGAAAGGAAAATCCATGACCAGGATCCTCGTCACCGGCGCGACCGGTAATATCGGCCGCATGACCCTGCAGCATCTTCTGAAACGCCTGCCCGTCAGCGATCTGGTCGGCCTTGCCCGCGACCCGGCCAAGGCGGCGGATCTCGCCGCCAAGGGGATCGAAATTCGCCAGGGCGACTATTTCGATCATGAGGGGCTGGTGCGCGCCTTCGAGGGCATTGGCAAGGTCATGCTCGTGTCCGCCACGGCCTTTACCGATCGCAATACCCAGCACGACAACGTCATCAACGCGGCAAAGCAGGCCGGCGTCGGGCATATCGTCTTCATGCCGATCATCCAGAAGGCGGGTTCCGGCTTCCACATGCCGCAGGTCACCGAAGAGGATCGCTTCGTCGAAAAAAGCCTGAAGGCGTCCGGCCTGGTCTACACGCTGGTGCGTCATCCGCCATTTCTCGAGAATATCGAAAACTATGCAGGCGGAGCCCCTCTGGAAAAAGGCGTCCTTGCGCCGGCGGGGGCGGGCAAGGCGGCTTACGCCAGCCGTGAGGATCTGGCAGAGGCGCACGCCGTCGTGCTGAGCGAAGACGGGCACGCGTACAAGGACTACGCGCTTTACGGCGGTCCGGCCGTGTCCTTCGCCGACATTGCGCAGATTCTTTCCGATATCAGCGGCAAGCCCGTACCGTTCAACGCCATTACGGAGCAGGATTACGTCGCCCAGTTGATGTCACTGGGCCTGCCCGAGCCGGCTGCTGCTTTCATTCTGACATGGGTGCAGGGCGTCAATGCCGGCGAATGGGACGGTGAGAGCGGGGATCTGGAAAAACTCCTCGGCCGCAAGCCGACAACGCCGGCCGAGTACCTGCGCGCAGTCCATGCTCCCCGCCGCCTTGAAACCGAAACCTGACCCGGCAGAGAGCGATCGGACCATGGATGTCGAGACTGGCGGGACCCCAGAATTGCCAATGTCGGTTGCTAGCTGACCGACCTAACCAAATGAGGAGGTTCAGAAATGACGTCAAATATCATCGACCAGGTCGCTCTGGCTCTGTTTGCCAGTGATGGAATGAAGATCGCAACCCCCGGCACCACTCTTCAGCAATCCTGGGACCGGATGCCTGAAAAACATGCGCTCTACCGCGAGCGGGCGCTCGTGTTCCTGAAAGTGATGGGGGAACAGATGTCGGGGCTCGCCGACGCCGAAATCGCAAAACGTGAATAGCGAGAACGCGGAAAGGAAAGAAATGAAAGTTCGCAGATTTGAACCTGCCGATGCCGTTTTCGAACGCTCGCCGGGACAGGACGCCGACATTTTCGCCGCCAACATGGCGGATCAACAGCAAGGGGGGCCAATCACGGTCGGATATGGACGCTACGGCCCCGACCAGGTTCTGGAGACAGATATCGTCGTCGACGACGTGATGGTGGTCCTTGAAGGAAGGGTCTCGGTTGAAGCCGACGGCGAGACCCTGACCGCCGGCCCCGGCGAAATTATCTATATGCCGAAGGGGAACGCCGTGATCATTCGCTCCCACGCGGAAGGCGCGCTGACCGCCTATGTCACCTATCCTCACTGGTCGGAAGCGGAATAGCATTGCGAAAGAGGCCGGCGCCTGAGGCAACGCGCCGGCCTTGGCTTCACTGGAGACGATCTGGAGCGTTTGACCGAATGGCCGCTATCGTCTCCGAGGCGTGGGCCCCAATGGGATACCGACTGGCTAGCGCGCGGCACCATCTGCGTCCCGAAACTCGTTCAGAACGAAATCGACATCCTTGTCGCCCCGACCGGACAGGTTGACCAGAATGGTTTCCGAGGGCGGGCGGCGCTTTGCCAATTTGATCGCGAATGCCAGCGCATGGCAACTCTCGAGCGCCGGGATGATCCCTTCCGACTTTGCAAAGCGAAAGAAGGTGGCAATCACCTCATCATTCGAGATCGCCGCGACCTTCAGGCGCCCTTCCTCATGCAGCATCGCGATCTCTGGCCCGACCCCGGGATAGACCAGGCCGGATGCGACAGACGACACCTTCGAAGGCGTCCC
>NZ_DEPM01000179.1:0-5103 GCF_002358775.1 Martelella sp. UBA3392 | reverse complement strand
GGCAAGACCATGCTGATGGACATGTTCTTCGAGCTTGCGCCGATCGCGGACAAGCGCCGCGCCCATTTCTTCGCCTTCATGGCCGATGTGCAGGACAGGCTGAACGCCTATCGCCGCAAGCTCAAGGCCGGCGAGGTGAAGGAGGCCGACCCGATCGGCCCGGTGGCCGACGAGATCATCGCCGAAAACCGGCTTCTGTGCTTCGATGAGTTCACCGTCACCGATATCGCCGACGCGATGATCCTGTCGCGGCTGTTTTCCGCGCTGTTCGAGCGCGGCTGCGTGCTGGTCGCGACCTCCAATGTGGCGCCGGACGACCTTTACAGGGACGGTCTCAATCGTGGCCTGTTCCTGCCGTTCATCGATGTGCTTAAAGAGAATGTCACGGTAACGACACTCGATTCTGCTACCGACTACCGCATGGAGAAGTTCGAGGGCCGTCCGGTCTACCTGACCCCGCTTGACGAGAAGACGGCGGCGCGAATGGACGAGAACTGGAAGCTGCTGACCGGCAGCAGGGAGGGGGAGGCCGAGGAGATCGAAATGCGCGGCCGCGTGCTGCATGTGCCAAGGGCCTGTGGCGAGGTTGCCCGGTTTAGCTTCGATGACCTCTGCAAGAAGCCGCTCGGGGCCACGGACTATATGGCGATCGCCAGGCGATACCGCACCGTGTTCATCGATGGGGTGCCGGTGCTCGGCAGCGATAGCCGCAATGAAATCAAGCGCTTCATCATGCTGATCGATACGCTTTACGACCAGACGATCCGTACGGTGATCTCGGCGGCGGCCATGCCAGAGGATCTGCTCCCCGAGCGCAAGGGCCGCGAGGGCTTTGAGTTCGACCGCACCGCGTCGCGGCTTTTCGAGATGCGCAGCACGGATTACCTTGCAGCGCACAAGAAAAAATGGGCCGAAAATGCGGCGGAATGACGATCACGTCTTTTTGAATTCTTACCTTTACGTCAATTAAAATATATATAACCGATTGAAAATATTAGCGTCCGAAAAACCGGTTGAAAATCGCCCGGATAGGGGCTATCCCAACGTGCGACATGGGCAGGCTTTGCGGCGTGCTCGGAAATGGATTTTTCAGAGGATATAATTCATGGCGCGCAATAAAATCGCATTGATCGGTTCGGGCATGATCGGGGGCACGCTCGCGCATCTCGCCGGGCTCAAGGAACTGGGCGACGTCGTCCTGTTCGATATCGCGGACGGCCTGCCGCAGGGCAAGGCGCTCGACATCGCCGAATCCTCGCCGGTTGACGGCTTCGACGCCAAGCTTACCGGCGCATCCGATTATTCCGCCATCGCCGGCGCCGATGTCTGCATCGTCACTGCCGGCGTGCCGCGCAAGCCCGGCATGAGCCGCGACGATCTGCTCGGCATCAACCTCAAGGTCATGGAAGCCGTCGGCGCGGGCATCGCGCAGCACGCTCCGAACGCCTTCGTCATCTGCATCACCAACCCGCTGGACGCCATGGTCTGGGCGCTGCAGAAATTCTCCGGCCTTCCGGCCAACAAGGTCGTCGGCATGGCCGGCGTGCTGGACTCGGCCCGTTTCCGCTACTTCCTCGCCGAGGAGTTCAACGTTTCGGTTGAAGACGTCACCGCCTTCGTTCTCGGCGGCCACGGCGATACCATGGTTCCGGTCGCGCAGTATTCGACGGTTGCCGGCATTCCGCTGCCCGACCTCATCAAGATGGGCTGGACCACCCAGGAAAAGCTCGACGCGATCATCACCCGCACCCGTGGTGGTGGCGGCGAGATCGTGGCGCTCTTGAAGAACGGCTCGGCCTATTACGCGCCTGCCGCTTCCGCGATCGCGATGGCCGAAAGCTACCTCAAGGACAAGAAGCGCGTCATGCCTGCGGCCGCCCACCTGACCGGCCAGTACGGCGTTGACGGCATGTATGTCGGCGTTCCGATCGTTATCGGCGAGGGCGGTGTCGAGCGCATCGTCGAAATTCCGCTGGAAGGCGAGGACAAGGCCGGCTTTGACAAGTCGGTGGACGCCGTGAAGGGCCTTTGCGATGCCTGCAAGGAAATCGCGCCCTCTCTGAAATAAGCCGCTTTCTCTAAAAGGACGGATATCGAATGAATATTCATGAATACCAGGCCAAGGCTCTGCTCAAGAGCTACGGCGCGCCGGTGGCCGATGGCGTCGCCATCCTGACCAAGGATGAAGTCGACGCCGCGGTGGCGAAGCTTCCGGGCCCGCTTTACGTGGTCAAGAGCCAGATCCATGCCGGCGGCCGCGGCAAGGGCAAGTTCAAGGAACTCGGCCCCGATGCCAAGGGCGGTGTGCGCCTTGCGAAGTCTGCTGATGAAGTGAAGGCGTTTGTGGACGAAATGCTCGGCAACACGCTGGTGACCAAGCAGACCGGCCCGGCCGGCAAGCAGGTCAACCGCCTCTATATCGAGGATGGCGCCGATATCGACCGCGAGCTTTATTGCTCGTTGCTGGTCGACCGCACGGTCGGCCGTGTGGCCTTCGTGGTTTCGACCGAAGGCGGCATGGATATCGAGACCGTTGCCGAGGAAACTCCGGAAAAGATCGTGACCGTCGCCATCGACCCCGATACGGGCGTGACGGCCTCCGACGTCAAGTCGCTCTGCGAAGCGCTGAAGCTTGAGGGCGATGCCGCCAAGGACGCCGAGCGTCTGTTCCCGATCCTCTACAAGGCCTTTGTCGAGAAGGACATGAGCCTCTTGGAGATCAACCCGTTGATCGTCATGGAAAACGGCCGTCTGCGCGTCCTCGACGCCAAGTGCTCCTTCGATGGCAACGCGCTGTTCCGCCACGACGATGTCCGCGCCCTGCGCGACACCACGGAAGAGGACGCCAAGGAAATCGAGGCCTCCAAGTATGACCTCGCCTATGTCGCGCTCGACGGCAATATCGGTTGCATGGTCAATGGCGCAGGCCTTGCCATGGCGACCATGGACATCATCAAGCTCTACGGCGCCGAACCCGCGAACTTCCTCGATGTCGGCGGCGGCGCTTCCAAGGAAAAGGTCACGGCGGCGTTCAAGATCATCACCGCCGATCCGGCCGTGAAGGGCATTCTGGTCAACATCTTCGGCGGCATCATGCGCTGCGACGTCATCGCCGAAGGCGTGATTGCCGCGGTCAAGGAAGTCGGTCTCAAGGTGCCGCTGGTCGTCCGTCTCGAAGGCACCAATGTCGAACTCGGCAAGAAGATCATCAACGAGAGTGGCCTCAACGTCATCTCCGCCGATGATCTCGACGACGCGGCCCAGAAAATCGTTTCGGCCGTTAAGGAGGCCTGAGTAACCATGTCCATTCTGGTCAATAAAGACACCAAGGTTCTGGTTCAGGGCCTCACCGGCAAGACCGGTACGTTTCACACCGAGCAGGCGCTCGCCTATTACGGCACCAAGATGGTCGGCGGTATCCACCCGAAGAAGGGTGGCGAGCAGTGGAGTTCGGGCGTTGACGGTACGTCGCTGCCGATCTTCTCCTCCGTTGCCGAAGGCAAGGAAAAGACCGGCGCCGATGCGTCCGTGATCTACGTCCCGCCGGCAGGCGCTGGTGCAGCCATTCTGGAAGCGATCGAGGCTGAAATTCCGCTGATCGTCTGCATCACGGAAGGCATTCCGGTGGCCGACATGGTCAAGGTCAAGGCGAAGCTCGACAAGTCGAAGTCGCGCCTGATCGGTCCGAACTGCCCCGGCGTTCTGACGCCGGAAGAATGCAAGATCGGCATTATGCCGGGCTCGATCTTCAAGAAGGGCTCCGTCGGCGTGCTGTCGCGCTCCGGCACGCTCACCTATGAAGCCGTGTTCCAGACCACCAATGAAGGCCTCGGCCAGACCACGGCCGTCGGCATTGGCGGCGACCCGGTCAAGGGCACCGAGTTCATCGACATGCTGGAAATGTTCCTGGCCGACGACGCCACCCAGTCGATCATCATGATCGGCGAAATCGGCGGTTCGGCCGAGGAAGAGGCTGCCCAGTTCCTGAAGGACGAGGCCAAGAAGGGCCGCAAGAAGCCGATGGTCGGCTTCATCGCGGGCCGTACCGCCCCTCCCGGCCGCACCATGGGCCATGCCGGCGCTGTGATTTCCGGCGGCAAGGGCGGCGCGGAAGACAAGATCGAGGCGATGGAATCGGCCGGCATCACCGTGTCGCCGTCTCCGGCCCGCCTCGGCAAGACGCTGGTCGAAGTCCTGAAGGGCTGATCCAGTTGAGAAAGATGTCGTGGCGACCGGCGGGTCGCCACGAAAATACCGTTTTCCTCGTGATGTCACGGCGGCTCGACGGAATTTCAGAGGGTGGACCGGCGTGAGGCCGGTTTCACCGTTTCAAGCGGGAGGCGGACGAATTCGTCCGCGCGTGCACATGTCCAGGCAAGAAGCCAACGAACAATTTCTCCTGACCTCGTTTCTCGATGGGGCGAATGCCACCTATATCGAGCATCTCTACGCGGCCTATGAGGATGATCCGAATTCGGTTTCGCAAGAGTGGCGCGATTTCTTCAAGGCGCTCGGCGATGATCCGGACGCGGTGAGGAAGGCGGCCGAGGGCGCGTCCTGGAAAAAGGACAACTGGCCGGTCAAGCCCGCCGACGAGCTGACCGCCGCCCTTGACGGCAATTGGGGCGATGTCGAACGGGTCGTGGAGAAGAAGCTCACCGCCAAGGCGGCGGCCGAAGGGTCCGCCCTTTCCGGCGAGGAAGTGCTGCGCGCCACCCGCGATTCCGTGCGCGCGCTGATGATGATCCGCGCCTTCCGCATGCGTGGCCATCTGCACGCCAAGCTTGACCCGCTCGGTCTCGCCGGCATGGCGGACGACGATTACAACGAATTGTCGCCCCAGGCCTACGGCTTCACCGAGGCCGATTTCGACCGCCCGATCTTCATCGACAATGTTCTGGGACTGGAATACGCCACAATCCCGCAGATGGTCGATATCCTGACCCGCACCTATTGCTCGACGCTCGGCGTCGAATTCATGCACATCTCCAATCCGGAGGAAAAGGCATGGATTCAGGAGCGGATCGAAGGTCCTGAAAAGAGCATCACCTTCACCGAGAACGGCAAGAAGGCGATCCTGCAGAAGCTGGTCGAGGCCGAGGG
>NZ_DEPM01000267.1:0-6324 GCF_002358775.1 Martelella sp. UBA3392 | reverse complement strand
TGATTTTAACGAGTCCTGAGCCTATGTAACATGCTGGTTTCGGAAGGCGGCTGAGTATTCGAAAGCAAACTCTGCAATCGATATGGCTCTGGTCGCCACCAACTCCATAACTCAAGGCGAACAGTGCGGCATCCTTTGGCCTTGGATGTTCGGTCAGAACCTTTTGATTCACTTTGCACACCGGACTTTCCAGTGGAACTCCGAGGCTCGCGGCAAAGCGGCTGTCCATTGTGTCATAGTTGGCATGACCCGAGACGCAAGTCGAAAATGCGCCGTTTATGAATACGATCATATGCGTGGCCACCCGCATATGTCCGCCGTCTCGCGCTTAAACGGCTACCTGATTGAAGGACCACAGTATGCTGTCCCGGCGCGCTCCAAGCCACCTAAGGGCCGACTGAAGATGCACAAAGGCAGTCAGCCGACCGACGGGGCCAGGCGACGGAAGCCAGGCGGGGGATACTACCCTCTGACGAGCAACCTGATCCTAGATAAGGAGAACCGAGACGAACTTCTGGCGCGCGAACCACAGGCCAAAAAGTGGTTGCGTCCCTATGTGGGCGGCGAGGAACTGATCTCCGGCGACTGGCGGTGGTGTCTTTGGCTCAAGAATGCGGATCCTGCTGAGTTGCGAGCGTCAGCTCCTATACAGGAGCGCTTGAAGCGGGTGCGTGACGGTCGACTGGAAAGCCCCACAGAAAGCGTTCGCGCCTTCGCCAAGTATCCGACGCTTTTCACCCAGGACCGTCAGCCCGACGAAGCCTATCTCGGCATACCGGAGGTTTCATCGGAGACGCGAGAGTACATTCCCATGGCCGTCCTGCCACCTGAAGTGGTTGCCTCTAATAAACTTCAAATCATTGTTGGGGCGCCATTGCTCTATTTTGGCATTCTGACATCTGCCATGCACATGAGCTGGATGCGGACGGTCACTGGGCGAATGAAGAGTGACTATAGTCACGCCCCTGCGGTCTATAATTCATTCCCCTGGCCCGATCTTACTGATGCAAAGGCCAAAAAAATCGAGAGGATGTCGCAAGACGTTCTTAATGCACGAGCGTCCTTTCCCGGCGCGACACTAGAGGACCTCTATGACGCAGATAATATGCCCCCAAAGCTGCGCAAGGCGCACGAAATACTGGACCGCGCAGTAGACAGCCTCTACCGTCGCTCGGGGTTCCGGTTCGAACGCGAGCGCGTCGAGCACCTGTTCAAGCTCTTCGAGAATACTGCCACTCCGCTCACCGCGTCGGATTCGAAAACGCGCCAGCAGCGCACGAAAACAGCATCATAAAATCAATGAAGTCGGATCACCAACGGCTCCATCCGGTTGAGAGCAGTTAAAACGGCAATTTGGTGGTCTGTTGAAATATATTTGGTCATCTGGTCCCGTACCAGATGCTCTCCGTCATGGGCGCATGGTAAGGTGCTCCAAGCCCAAGTAGTCGCGTAGTGCGCAGGTCAAACGGATGACCTCGATCATGTCCTCAACGAGCGCTTCCTTAGCGACGTAGTTCTGCAATCGTCCCTTGCCTACCCTGGTGAACTCGCGATGTACGCGGCCCGCCATCTTTTGCTCGCGGATGAGCACGCCAGGATTTGCATTGCAAAACCCTCGGATAATATCCTCTGGCAAGAAGTCCTCGATCTCCCAATCCAGCCCTGCGCAACTGCTGTTCTGCGCTTCAGCCCGGCGCTGCAGATCAGGACCCAAGACGCCATTTGAAGCTGGCATGTTCGGGTGCAGGAGGAACACATCTCGGTAATGCTTCACCCGGAAATCCATCTCGCAAAGCATGCGTGCGTGCTTGCGGCCCGCGTGGTCGTTGTCAAACAACCCCACGAACTTTCGTTCTGTCATCAGGCTTGCTGCGTCTTGGACAGCCATCTGACGCAGCGCCTGCAACTCTCGCACCACGCCTTGGACACCGCCATCATCCTTGAGCCCCGCCTCAAATACGGCGAATCCGGAATCGAAGAGATCGTGATTGCTTTCGCGTCGCCACAAGTCGCGGGCGAGGCGCAGGTAGCGAACATCGCTTGTGCCTTCGACAAGTACGTTGGCCGTACCGACGTTCCAACCCTTTCCATTAGCGTATCTTTCGACGAGTCCGATCAACGCTCAACCTGCCGTTAGTGGCCGCAGCAGCGGACCGTTGTGGCCGAAAGAAATGAGGCCGCTAATATTCATGCCTGGCCGTAGTTGGGCGCTATCAAATTCGGCTATACGAAAAGGGACCCTGTCGTTCTGGAGTTCTTCGACTCTGGCATGAAGTCTTGCTCCATCTCCTCCCGACGCGATGCGGGCGCGGACCTGTCGCCTCTGCCCCGTGCTCTCATCAAGCAACCATCGGAGACGGTCTGGAACCTCTACGTAATGTTCACCTCGTGCCCAGAGCTGGCGCAATTTTTGGAACCGCTGCGATCCCTGGTGATGCCGACCTCTCTGATGCATGAGAATCGCCAGTTCCAGATCCAGCTGCGGCGATAGGATCGCCCGGTTGCCATCAAGGGTTTCGAGCAACTCCAGTTGGACGGCGAAGTCCTTCGGGTGATCCATACACGCCAAGATGTAGCGAAGCCGCACCGCCTGTGCGTTGGCCCGCAGCAACGGATGGCCCAGCCGGGTAGCCGCGTCGATGCGGTTCGCGCGCGGGAAGTCGTCCAGCGACATGCCCTCACGCGGGGCCATCCCGTCGCCCAAGGCCGACAGTGCCTGCTGAATGGCCTCGCCTTCGGTTGAAGGCTCGGTGTCCTGCACCGTCCCTGCTGACCGAAGCAGCAGATCGAAGGCCTTGTCGGCGAGGCGCGACAACGCGTTTCGACGCAATTCCGCAGTCTCTCGCTGCATTGCTCCGTAGACGAGACCTAGAACCTCCAGTGCTACGCTCGCCGCGCCGCCCGGATCCTCGTCAGCCCCTATCAACCGGTCGCGCGCATAGATTTCCAGAACGTAGGAATTGTCAGGGTTCAGTCTGTAGGCTCTATAGGTGGCTCTGTTTGCTTCGGAGCGTAGGGCCGCCACCCGTTCGGTTGGCATTCCGCGACGCGCCTCCACCTCGGCGAGGTCGTGATAGGCATGAGCCAGGGAATTGTAGAGGTTTAGGTCGGGCTCACCCCCTGGACCGTGCTCGAGTGCCAGCGCGGCTTCGATGTCCCCGGTGGAGCGCCGTAACAAATCGGCACGCTCGTCATCAGTGATCGGGAACATGACGTCGTCCTTCGCGATGCGCCGCCGCGATATCGAGCAATGGTGAAGAAACGTCCGGCTGGTCATCCGAAACGCTTTCGGCATCGCGTCCAAAGCCGCCAGCGCTTCGCGCCAGTAGAGGGCGAACTCGCTGCGGCCTTGTCCGGGGTCGATTTTGAAGACACTGGTGGCAAAGTTTTCGGCCAGTTCCACCAGGTCTGGGTGTGCAATCATTGGGTTTGAGGCGATCCGCGCGAGGACCATCAGCCGCAGGTGATCGGGGTTCTGCGTCGCCGCCAGTCCGGCCATATCGCGGGCGCGAACGTCGTGAAACAGCCCGGTTAGAAGGAACCGCCCCAGTTGATCGTGGATCATCGCCCAGTGGCTTACCGTGCCAAAGCGATAGCGTGCGACACCCAAGGCTCCGACTGTCGATTGCAGATCAGAAAGCTTGTCACGTGTCGGAAAGTCTTCAGACGTGGGCAGCAGTATCTCGGGAAGAAGCTGGCGCACCGTACTCATGGCGGCGATGTCTACTAACGCGCGCTGCGCCACCGGGTCAGTAACCTTCTGCCGGAACTGCTCGTAAAGCCAGCTCTGTACTGTCTCGTTAAGGTCGATTTGCCGTTGCAGCCAGAATGCCAGCGCGATCCAGAATACCGACCCTCCCCCGGCTGGACCAACGAGTGAGTGGTTGACGAATGCTTGCCATTCGTGGGCATCACGCGCCGTGCCCAACGGCCGAAGAAAACGGTTCAAGTGCCGCCCTAAGGCCATCGCCGCTTCCTGCGAGACCTCGTGGGACAGATCGCACAGGTTTTCCAGACGTTTCTCCGAGTAAATGGCAACCGGTAGCAGTGCATCTGTCACGAAGACGATGCAAATTCGGCGTCCAGCCTCAGTGATCTGCCTAGCAAAAGTCGCGATATCCCCTTCACGCCCCTCCCACTGCGAGCGATCGAATACGATCAGCCAAGGTGCCTCGTACTGGCGCAAACCCTTGCCAATGTCAGCTGAAGCGATAGCGTTCAAGCAGGAGTTAATGAAATTCGCGACGCCGCGCCCGTTAGGACTAAAGGGGGCTTGGGCGGCTATCAGCGTTGGATATCCCTCCAGTGCCGCTCCGAAGGCGAGGTCGCGGAGAAACGTGGTCGCCCCAGCTCCTGACTCCGCTCGGATATAGAAGATTCGGCTAGCCTCCGGCCCGTTACGGTCGAGGTCCCTAAGCGCCTTAGTTAAGGTGTTCCGCGCTCGGTCATCTCGTGACCACGGCATTTGCGCAGCATAGGGTCGCCATGAGGCCGACGGATCCTTGAAAAAACCGTTGATTTCTTCTGAACTCAGCCCTTCCGGCGTCACGTATTCTAGATGAGCCTCCGAAAGCAGTTCGTAAACACCCAGCAGCGGATGTTCGGGATCGTCGCGTCCAGATAGGTCGACACGGTGCCGGGCCCCTTGTGCATCCCTGATGCGGATGATGAGCCGGTCGTCAACGCGTTCTGTGTAGCGCCTATGAAGGGCCTCCGACATCACCGCTGCGGGGGCCGGCAGCAGCGTTACCCGCCGCGCTCCCGCGTCGCCTTGCCAGTCGCTTATTTTGTGCCGAGCCTCGGGATCATCGCTGACGATCGCCAGGCCGCACTGGAATCCATCCTGCCAAAGTTGTTCCAGTTCGACGGGCAGTGTCAGATCGGGTCCGCCGAGCAAAACGAGGTTCCGGACCCCGCGTTGCTGCAACTCCATGATCATTTCCATACGCCTCGCCCGAGCGGCAAAGCCTGCACGGTCAGCCTCGGTGCGGCCGTTGAGCAGAAAGACGGGAAGACTGCGGGGCGGAAGCACGGTACTTGAGGGCGGAACATCGATGACATGAACCAGCCCCCTCCGGCGCACGAGCGGTGACTCGATCGCACTGTCCAAACTATCAACAGCCTTGAGCAAGCTTTCCGATGCGGTCTCGCTCAGGACGAATTCCCAAGGCAGGCTTAAAATACTTGCGGTCGCTTCTGGCCCAGCCGCCTCGGCAAAGGACGGCATTAGCCATAGGCTTGCATCGCGGGAATCAAGCTCCGCGAGAATCGGAAGGTCGTCAGGAGACAGAATTTGCAGCCCCTCAGCGATGCTGTTCATATTTGCCTATCCGGTCAAATCGTCATTGCGGAAAATATTCGATTGCACAGACATTAATCGATAACATCCTGATTGAAATCCCCGCCGCGTGGCTGGGTGAGTTTCGTTGATACTATAATAGTACACTCTCTTAGCAAGTTTTGCGTTCGTTTGAACTGTCGAAGATGTCTCCGTCTAGCCTTCGTGGAATAGGGACACGCCGTTCGCAGGCTCTCAATTTTTATCGGACTGTGGCGTAGAATCGGCGGTTTTGCATGCTAACTGGTGGAATGCGGTGATTGCAGGCAAATATCGTGCATAGAGGGAAAGCGGCGGCTATGGCGGACCGGGTGGGATCCGAACATATATGCTGAAGTAATCGGGCTAGCGCTTGGTTACACCATATGGATTGTCGGCTTTCGGGAGATCGCAAGAGACAGTTGAACGGCCGGAATGGAGGCGTGAAGGGGACCGGCAGAGACGGGCCCGACTGCTGACAGTCGGCTTTTCACGCGGCGACTAACAAAGCGGGCATTCGCGCTTGGCAGAGGCATGGTCACTTGCGGCCCTTGGCTGCCGTTCGTCGGGTTGCCTATCGTCGCTGTGCAGCTTCCCCAAAACCGGCTGTCGGCGGCATCGTGCAGCATGACCTGGCCGTCCATGGTCGGAAGAGAGGACATCGCTGCCTTTCGCTGATCCTGCAAAATAATCGATTAAAATTGGATTGGATTGCTTGAACGTGAAGAGCTCGCCTGTGGCGCTATGCCTAAGAGGCGTGTGATTTGCTTCACGGGCTCTAATCTAAAATCTGATGCTTCAGACAAAAAATGAAAATATAGCAAGCAGCAATCCAGCCGCACCCAAGAAGACAGACCAGAAGGCCAACCAAGCGGGCACTTTTACCGCTGGGTCTTTTGTGAATAGATACCAGTAAAGCTGCCCCCACAGCCCGGTCTGTTCAATAGTGAGGCTGAACTTCTTGTCGCTGCCAATGGCTTCCTTAGGCTCAGGACTCGTTAAAATCA
>NZ_DEPM01000220.1:9210-9566 GCF_002358775.1 Martelella sp. UBA3392 | reverse complement strand
AAACGCCGGCTATCAGCAGCAGCAAAAACGGATAGAAACCGTAGCGCCGCCCGCTGTTGTCGATATCGCCGAGCGCGAACACCGCGCCTGCGAGCCCGGCAATGGCGGCGGCCAGCGCAAACAGCGCGCTCAAGATATCGGCGGTGAAGGCAATGCCGAAGGGCGGCAGCCAGCGGCCCGCCACCATGGTGAGCGGCCCGTTCTTCCACACGGTATAGAGCAGCAGGCTGTCGATGACGACCAGAAAGGCAAGCGCGGCGATGGCGATCACGGGATGCAGCACGGTATGCTTGCGGATCATCATCAGCAGCGCGCCGACGGCGATACAGGTCGCGACCGGCAGGATGACGAGCCAG
>NZ_DEPM01000220.1:2161-8914 GCF_002358775.1 Martelella sp. UBA3392 | reverse complement strand
GACCGGCAGGATGACGAGCCAGTCCGTCAGCGACGTCGGCGCCATTGTCAGCGCGGCGGAAGGATCGATTTGGTAAGCGGAAGCTGCCATGGGTTGAGTCTTGATATCCCCGTTCAGTAGCCGAGCGGCGGCATGGGCTGGTCCTTGGGCTCCGCCGCCCGCATATCGTCGGTATCATCGGTATTGAGATCCTGATAGGCGCGGTAGGTCAAAACCAGAAGGAAGGCAAAGAAGGAAAAGGCGATCACGATCGCCGTCAGGATCAGCGCCTGCGGCAGCGGGTTTGCCGTGCCCGATGGCAGCGTGTCCATGCTTTTCGGGATGATCGGCGGCACGAAGCCGGTAACCCGCCCGGCGGTGAAGATCAGCAGATTGACCGCATTGCTAAGGATGGCGATGCCCAGCATGATGCGCACGCTGTGGCGCGACAGCATCAGGTAGATCGCGGCGGTAAAGAAGATGCCGACAAGGCACGAGAGCACGAACTCCATCAGACATGGTCCCTTTCTTCAAGGGCCAGGAAGATCGACGATATCGCTCCAAACACCACGAGATAGACGCCGATATCGAAGGTGGTGACCGTCGAGATCGGCACTTCCACGCCGTAGATCACCGGATAGATCCAGTGCGCCGTCATGAACGGCGTGTGCGCGAAGATCGAGATCAGGCCCGAGAGCGCCGCGAGCAGAAGCCCCGCTCCGGCATAGGCCAGCGGATGGAAGTGGATCGCCCGGCGCACCGCCGAGACCCCCATGGCAATGCCGAAAATGGCGATTGCCGAGGCCGCGATCAGGCCGCCGATAAAGCCGCCGCCGGGCGCATTGTGGCCGCGCAGCAGGACGAAGATCGAAAACAGCATCATCAACGCCGACAGGAATGGCGCCGCCGTTCTGAAGATCAGCGTGTTCATCGGACCTCGCTTTCTGTCGGTTTCTTGGGGGTGGTGCCGGTCGTGGTGTTGCGCAGCCGGATCAGGGCCAGAATGGCAAGTCCGGTGATCATCACCACGGCAATCTCGCCGAGCGTATCCGTTCCGCGGAAGTCGACGATGATGACGTTGACCACATTGTGTCCGTGAGCGATCACCTTCGAATAGCTGTTGAAGAACTCCGACAGCCGGTCATTGAACGGAACCTGGGTGACGCGCATCAAAAGCAGCGTGAAACCGAGCCCGCAGATCACGGCAAGCGCGCCGTCAAACAACCTTTGTCCCATCGCACGATGGTCGGACGGCGTCAGGTTGAGGCGGGTCATCACCAGCGTCAGAATGACCACCGACAGGGTTTCGACCATGAACTGGGTGAAGGACAGGTCGGGCGCGCCGAGCAGCAGAAACAGGACGGCCACCGCAAAGCCCTGAATGCCGAGCGTCACGATCGCCGTCAGCCGGTTATGCGCCCCGATCACCGCGCCAAGCCCGATCACTGCGAGCAGCAGAATGACCCAGTGCGCGAGGTGGAGATCTTCCGGCAGGCCCTGCCATACCGGCAACTCGCCGAACGAGAACAGCGAGGCCATCAGCACGGCCGCGACGAGCACAAAGGTCGCGGTGATGTAGAATTCCAGGCGTCCCGGCTGGATCGTCTGCGTCACCCTGAACGACAGCCTCACAAGGCCGCGCATGAAACTGTCGAACCACAGATCCGGGCCGGGTCCAAGGCGCGTCAGCATGGCTGCAATCGCAGCCCTCAGCGCATCAAGCCGCCAGTAGATCACCAGCGCGATCGCGACGGTCAGCACTGACAGCGCCAGCGGCAGGCCGATATGCGGGATCAGCGACAGATGGATGCTGATCTCCTCGCCCGCGACGGCGCTCGCCATCGGGCCGGAGAAATGGGTGTTGAAATAATGCGCGAACACGGCCGAAAGCAGGCCCGCAAGGCCGAGCGTGACTGGCCCAAGCCACATCAGTGCCGGTCCTTCATGCGCATGCTTCGGCGTTTCGGTCTTCGCGCCGATGAACGGCTTCAGCCCGACGCCGAAACCGACCGCGAACATCAGCGCGTTACCGATGATCGCGACGATCAGAAATATGGTCGCAAACGTTGTTCCGGCATCGAGCGATTCGTAGATCCCTTCCTTGGCGAGGAAGCCGACGAATGGCGGCAGGCCGCCCATCGAGATCGCGCCGGCAAGCCCGGCCGCAAAGGTGATCGGCATCGCCTTCGCCAACCCGCCGAGCTTGGTCAGGTCGCGGGTGCCGGTCTCGTGGTCGATCAGCCCGGCGACCATGAACAGCCCGCCCTTGAACAGCGCGTGGGCGATCAGATAGAGCACCGCGCCTTCGACCGCGTGTTCAATGCCCATGCCGGTCATCATCACCATCAGCCCGAGCGAGGCGACGGTGGTGTAGGCGAGCATCAGCTTCAGGTCGGTCTGGCGCACGGCCAGCACCGTGCCGACCAGCAGCGTGACGCCGCCGAACACCGGCAGCACCGTCATCCACGCCGCGGTATCGCCCATCACCGGGTTCAGCCGCATCAGCAGGTAGACGCCGGCCTTCACCATGGTTGCGGAGTGCAGATAGGCCGAAACCGGCGTCGGCGCCTCCATGGCGTTCGGCAGCCAGAAATGGAACGGAAACTGAGCCGACTTGGTGAACGCGCCGCCGAGAACCAGGACGAACGCGGCAATATAGAGCGGGCTCTGCCGCAGCACATCGCCGCTTGCCAGCAGTTCGGAAAGCCCGTTCGCGCCGGTAATATGCTGGATCGTCAGCACGCCGGCGAGCAGAGCCAGCCCGCCGCCGCCGGTCACCACCAGCGCCTGGATCGCCGCGCGGCGCGAGGCATCCTTTTCATGGTCGAAGCCGATGAGCAGGAACGAGGTGATCGAGGTCAGCTCCCAGAAGATGAACAGCATCAGCAGCCCGTCGGAGATCACCACGCCGAGCATCGCGCCCATGAACATGAACATGAAGGACAGGAACCGCGCCTGCTGCGGATGGCCCTTCATATAGCCGCCGGCATAAAGCACGATCAGCGTTCCGATGCCGGTAATCAGCAGCGCGAAGGTCAGCGAAAGACCGTCGATCAGAAAGGAGAAGCGCAGGCCCAGGCTCGGCACCCAGTCATAGCCGCCGGTCAACGCCTCGCCGTCAGCGATGCGCGGCACAAGGCGGGCGAACTGGACCAGCGAAAACAGCGGCAGCAGCGCCAGAAGCCAGGGCGCGAGGGATTTGAAGATGCGGTAGAGGATCGGAGATAAAACCGCCCCGATGAAGGGCAGAAGAAGGGCCAGAAATATAAGTGTCGTCTCACTGGGCGACATAGCATCTCCAAAAATTAGTCTGCCGGGCATTCACGCAACTGAACCTGATCAGTTACGTTAAGTTTAGCATGCGCTCAACCGCGTCCAAGTCTTTTTCACAAGCGCAAAACCGCAAACGCCCTCCATGGCCAGCTTTCCTGCCAAGGCATTGCTTTTTCTGAGCCTACGACACATCTATCGCTACAGACAGCCATTAAACGTGAAAAACCGTTGGAGCGCGACTTTGACAGACATCAATAAACAGAAAAATCCGGCAAGCGAAGAAGAATGGCGCGACAAATTGACGCCGGAGCAGTTTCACATCCTGCGCGAACACGGCACCGAACGCCCCTTTACCGGTCCGTACTGGGACAGTTTCGAGACCGGAACCTATTACTGCGCCGGCTGCGAGACCCCGCTGTTCCGCTCGGATACCAAGTTCGACGCCGGCTGCGGCTGGCCGAGTTTCTTCGAGCCGGTCAGGAAAGACGCCGTGATCGAACTGCGCGACGATTCTCTCGGCATGGTGCGCACCGAAATCCGCTGCGCCACCTGCGGCGGCCACCTCGGCCACGTCTTCCCCGATGGCCCGAAGCCCACCGGCCTGCGCTATTGCATGAACGGTCATGCGATGCATTTCGTGCCTGACGAAAAGTAGCCCCAAGCCGCCGTACTTGACGGCGAGCCTCTGCGCCCTCGATCCCGTGTGACGGATGATTGAGGGCGTAACTTTTTGTTTTATCAGGAATTTACGGCGAAACCGCAACCGGCTCGAATGCCGTTTTTTTTCTAGTATTAGACAGCGCTAACACGAGACCGACCGGCTAACGGCAGCGGCACGAGGAAGCCGGTTACCGTCAGCCGGTCGACCCCACGAGACCAGGAGATGCGGCGGACCTGAGCATCATGGGGCAACTGCTTAAAGCAGCTAAAGTAAACTTGAACGCACACAGAAAATAATCAACCGTTTTTAACAGTTCGCGCTCAATTCAGTCTATTTTATGGTTAATTTCGTGAACTCTATTCGATTAGAGTGACGGACAAAAAAGTGGAGTTCGCTTTTTTGTCAGGCAGCAACCCAGTAGAGGGACTCGCGGCATCGAGCGATGCTGCGGTCGGGCTTCAGCCCACTTCCATCAGCGCCGATTTGAAAACCGGGAGATCGTCACCCTCCGCCGAGCCGAGCACACCCGCGCGGGCGCGCTCGTCGGCGATCTGCCGCCAGCTTGCATCCAGCATGGCATGCAGCGCGTGGATCGCATGTTCGGCATCATCCCTGCCCCGATCCGGATACAGGATGGCAAACAGACCTGCCTCGACATGGCTCGCCGCCTCGCGGCCCCGCAGGTGGTAGCGGATCAGCGACGCCACGGCCGCAGCACTCTCGTCGGCCACGCTTTCGGGAACCCTGAGCACGCCCATGTAAAGCGGTTCTCCGGCCTCGCTCGCCTCTCGCTTCAGCGTGTTGAGCGCGCGGGCGAAGCCGTCCGGCGCCAGCAGCCCCTCGCCCGCTTCAGTCGGCGGCACATCCTCGGCCGCATCGATCATGCCGGCACCCATGGTCTCGATGAAACGCTTGCGGCGCAGATGCAGCAACGCGCGCAGCACCAGTTCGCCGGTTTCGCCCGGCCAGTCCATGCAGTCATCCGCGCTGCGGGCGGCATCGCTTGAGACGACCGACAGGCCGCCCGGCTCGGACAGCGCGAACAGCGGCACGAAGCGCATGCCCGGCACGCAGCGAAGCTGGCCGCAGATCCGCATCGCATCCGGAAGCTGAGGCCCGCCATGAACCAGCACGAGATCGAAACTGTGGCTGGCGGCAAGATAGAGCGCCTCCGGCAGATCGCCGGTGGCGATCGTGGTGGTCAGCGACAGCATGGATTTGAGGATATCCTGCCGAAGCGCCGCGTCCTCGGCGACCACAAGCACCTTCACATTATCGTCCGGCACGGCATCGGCCTGGGTGCGCACCGCGGCGCGTTCCCACGAGCCCGCCTCTTTTTGCAACGCATTATAGCGCAGCAGCGCCGAAATCCGCGCGGCGGCGGCATTCAGATTGTGCTCCAGTCCGATCACGTCGTCGGCACCGGCGCGAAGCGCTGCCAGCCTGAGGCCGGCATCGGCCTTTTCCGGCGTGATGATGGCGACCGGGGCGGCAATGCCCGAATCGTGCTCCTTCAAAATCCCGCAGCAGGAAAGCGCCGGCGCGGTATCCTCGTCATCGACGGCGACGAGGATCAGGCTCGCGGCGTTGACCGCCGCCATCATGCCGTCGCTGTCGGAAAAATCGGCCTGGTAGAAACCGACCGGCCACGAACTCAGCATCGCGGCGAGCGTCTGGGCCACAGCCCCCTCGCCGCCGATCAGAACGATGCTTTCTTCGCCGAAGCTATTCACGGTCGTTTCCTTAGGCATCGCCCAGATAGGTTCTCACGGTCTTGATGAAATTCGGCACCGAAACGGGCTTGGACAGATAGGCATCGCATCCGGCTTCGCGGATGCGCTCCTCGTCGCCGCGCATGGCGAACGCCGTGATCGCGACGATCGGTATTGTCGCCAATTCGGCATCGGCTTTCAAGCTGCGGGCGATGTCGATGCCGGAGCGCTCGGGCAACTGGATATCCATCAGGATGAGCCCCGGCCGGAACAGCCGCGCCAGTTCCACCGCATCGGCGCCCGTGCGGCTTTCCACCGCCTCATATCCAGAGGCTTCCACCAGATCGCGAAACAGTTTCATATTCAAATCGTTATCTTCTACAATCAGAACCTGTTTCGCCATCTGACGCAATCCCCTGGCACCGGCCCATGGTCCGGCTTGCAACGCGCCGGTGAAACGCTAGAATCGCTCTCACCGAATTATGAGCGCATCATCGACCAAGTTTAGGCCGATTTGGTTAAGAAACGGAAATCCGCGTGCAAAATTTTGCCGATCCATCTGAAAATCCCTCGCGCGAACATGCGCTGGCCGTCGAAATTCTGGTCTGGCTTTCCGGCGAGCCGGAGCTTATGAGCCGGTTTTCCGCGCTCACCGGCGTCAATCCCGGCGAATTGCGCGCGCTTTCTCAAGGCTCCGGATTCGAAAGCGCCATGATCGGTTTCATCGCCGGGCATGAGCCCACCCTGATGGCGTTTTGCCATGACTGCAAGGTGAAGCCGGAGACAGTTTCCTACGCCTGGCAGAAGCTTGAATATGGCGGACAGGTCGATTGAAAACGGTTGAACACGAGGAGCTTTCCGGCCTGAAGATCGGCGACCGTCCCCTGGTGGTCGTTGATGTCGACGAGGTCGTGCTGCAATTCCTCGACCCATTCAAGGCCTTCCTCAAGGCCAATGACCATGAGTTGGTGCTTGAGACCTTCAGCCTGAACGGCAATGTGACCAGCCTTGCGACCGGCGAAAAGATTCCCGATGCCGATGTCGGCGCCTTTCTGGCGGCATTCTACGACGCCCAGGAGGAATGGCAGGAGCCGTTCGAGACCGCGCGCGAAACGCTCACCGGCCTCA
>NZ_DEPM01000220.1:0-1861 GCF_002358775.1 Martelella sp. UBA3392 | reverse complement strand
GCGCGAAACGCTCACCGGCCTCACCGAAATCGCCGACGTCCTGCTGCTGACCGCCATGCCGCCGCGCCACCGCGAGGCCCGCCGACGCCTGCTGTCCCGTTTCGGATTCAGCTTTCCGCTGATCGCATCGGAGGAGCCGAAGGGCGCGGTGCTGAGCGCGCTTTGCAGCAAGGACCCGCCGGCTCTGATCTTCGTGGACGACATGCTCTACAATTGCCGCTCGGTTGCCGAATCCCTGCCCGACGCGCTGACGATCAATCTGCTGATCAATGATGATTACCGCGCGATGGCGCCGAAGACCGAGGCCCCGTCCGTGGTCGCGACCGGTTGGGACCATGCCGACCGGCTGATCCGCCGCCACATTGCTGAAAACGGTTGATCGCCATCGCGACGCTGCTTGCCTTGCGGCGGTCACGGCGGTAATTTCGGCTGTTCAACCTTTGTTCTGATGGTCATGGCCGAGACGACGCCCACTCCGGAAGCCTTGTGCCGCGATTGCCTGAAGGCGACCGTAGGCGATGTCCGCCGTTGCCGCCACTGCGGCAGTCCCCGACTGTTGCGCCACAGCGAACTGCACGCCCTCTCCATAGCCCATATCGATTGCGACGCATTCTACGCCGCGATTGAAAAGCGCGACAATCCCGAGCTTGCCGACAAGCCGCTGATCATCGGCGGGGGCAAGCGCGGCGTGGTCTCCACCGCCTGCTACATCGCCCGAATCAGCGGCGTGAAATCGGCGATGCCGATGTTCAAGGCGCTGGAGGCCTGTCCGGATGCGGTGGTGATCCGCCCCAACATGGAGAAATACGTCGCCGTCGGCCGCCAGTTGCGGGCGATGATGCTGGAGCTGACGCCGATGGTGGAGCCGCTCTCGATCGACGAGGCCTTTCTCGACCTTTCCGGCACCGAGAAACTGCACCGGGCAAGCCCCGCCGTCACGCTCGCACGGTTTGCCAAGCGCGTTGAGGCGGAACTCGGCATCACCATTTCCATCGGTCTGTCCTATTGCAAGTTCCTCGCCAAGATCGCGTCCGATCTCAACAAGCCGCGCGGCTTTTCGGTGATCGGCGAGGCGGAAGCCAAGAGCTTCCTCGCCGACAAGCCGGTCGGGATGATCTGGGGCGTGGGCAAGGCGTTCACCGAGACGCTGAAGCGCGACGGTATCACCACGATCGGCCAGTTCCAGATCATGGAAAAGAACGAGTTGCTGCGCCGCTACGGGGTGATCGGTCCGCGGCTCTATCACCTCGCCCGCGGCGAGGATACGCGCAGCGTGAAGCCGGAACGGGGAACCAAGAGCATCTCCAACGAGACTACGTTCAACACCGACATCTCCGATCTCGAGGAACTGAGCGCCATCCTCCGGCGGCTCAGCGAGAAGACCGCCCGCCGCGCCAAGGCCGCCGGTTTCGCTGGACACACGGTAGTGCTAAAGCTGAAGACCGCCGACTTCAAGATCCGCACCCGCAACCGCCATCTCACCGCGCCGACCCAGCTTGCCGACCGCATCTTCTCCAACGGACTTTCACTGCTGAAGAACGAGACCGACGGCACGAAATACCGCCTGATCGGCATCGGCATTTCCGACCTCTGCGACCCCGCCACAGCCGACCCGCCGGACCTCGTCGACCCCGGCGCCGCCAAACGCGCCGCAGCCGAAGGCGCGATCGACCGCCTGCGCGGTAAGTATGGTCTGGCGGCGGTGGAGACGGGCTATACGTTTCGGCCGGACCGGGGGAAGCCCGGCGGGCATGAATGAGGTTAGTTCAGTGGAGCGTTTGAGCCGGTCTGGACTTGCAGTACATTCCCGACCAGCCGCCAAGCGACGGCCCCTCAGCCATAATCTCCCCCCTTGAGGGGG
>NZ_DEPM01000216.1:0-12272 GCF_002358775.1 Martelella sp. UBA3392 | reverse complement strand
AAAGCCATACGCGATTCCCCTGCCTCCGGGGCGAGAAGATTGGGGGGCTATGCGACAAAGTCATATGCGATAGCCCTGCCCTTGAGGGAGAGATCGTTTTTGCCACCTTCGCCAAGAAACAGAACGTTCCGTGCCGGCTGCAGGCACAGCCCTGCTTCGGCCTCACCTATTGCGAGCAGCAAGCCCTCTCCGAATTGCTTCCGCAATCTCCTCCGTCGCGTCCACCGGCACATAGTCATAAGGCGCAAGCGCGCCCTCGAACGGCCGCGTCTGGCCCGCCGCATCCAGCCTGTCGATAAAGCCGGCGAGCTTGGGATTGAGGCGGTAGGGCCGCATTGGAAACACCGGTTTGCCGGTGGAAAGCGCCTCGCTCATCATATTATGCGAATCTGCCGTGACCGCCAGCATGTCAACGTAGCCGAGCATCGCCCGATAGGGGTTGTCGGTTTCCGGCGACCAGATCCAGTGCGGGAAGCCATCCAGACGCTTGCGCAGAGCCGCCATCACCGGTTCCGGCGTGCGCCGCGACTGGGTGACGATGATGCTGCCGACCTCAGCCTTCGCATGGTCGATCTGCTGCATGAAGTGCGCGAGCGCCGCCGCCTGATCCCGTGTGCCGGAGATGGGGTTGCCGGTCAGCACGCCAAGCCGCGGCGACGGCAGTTGATCCCATTCGGCAGGTCGCGCTTCGACCGCCGCGGCGATTGCCTCGGGCGTCAACGGGTGCGGCCCGGTATCGGTGACCAGAACATTGTCGGCGCGAAACCGATCGTGGCGCGGCATCCAGATCAGATCGGCGGCCGATTTGCCAATCCTCGGATCCTTCAGAAACACGGTGAACGTCCTGCCGCCCGAAGCGGCCTTCACCGCCTTCAGATAGGGCACCATGCGCCGGCCACTCGCGATCGCGACATCGGGGAACGGCGGCGCGATCGGGCTGCCCGGCCGGCCGGGACGATGTTTCGGCGGCACGGGGCCGCGCGGCATCAGCCATTCCCATGGCTTGCCCGGCGAAATCACCTTCTCCTCCGCCGCCTCGCCCAGCCGCGAGACCACCCCCAGGCACTGCACCCGATCCCCGATCTTGCCGTCCGTGAGTATCCAGATATGCAATGGAGAAGGCCCTTTTCCGAGAACAGCGACATCCGCTTGTGACGCGTCGCGACACGGGCGTCAACAGCCGGAGCGCTTCGACGGCTTGCGGCAAGTCACGACAACGAAGGCGGTTCAGCCTCGCCGCATAGCCCGCCAATCTTCTCGCCCCGGAGGGGAGAGATGTCGCGAAAGCGACAGTGAGGGGGGAGTCTATCCCCGCGAAAGCCCTCACGTTTGGAAAAGGCCGCGCCACCCTCACTGCCCCTTTCGGGGCATCTCTCCCGCCAGCGGGAGAGAGTATTGGGAGTAACCCGCGAGGCCATCCGAAATCGCCGGCGGAACACCCGCCGGCTCCTCACTCATATGCCAATGAGGCCTACATGCCCTCGGGGCCGCGGTTCATCGAGGCGGGGCCGGTGCGGCAGATCTCGACGAGACCGAGCGGCTTCATGATGGCGATGAACTGATCGACCTTCGACACCTTGCCGGTGATCTCGAACAGGAAGTGCTCGACCGTCGCGTCGACCACCTTGGCCTCGAAGGCATCGGCAAGCCTGAGCGCCTCCTGGCGCTGTTCCCCATTGCCGACGACCTTGACCAGCGCGACCTCGCGCTCGACCGGCGGAGCCTGGCCCAATTCGCGGGCGCGCACCGAAAGATCGACGACCTTGTGAACCGGCACCATACGGTCGAGCTGCGCCTTGATCTGTTCCAGCACGTCGGGCGTGCCCTTGGTGACGATGGTGATGCGCGACAGATGCGCCTCGTGCTCGGTTTCCGAAACGGTGAGGCTTTCGATATTATAGCCGCGGCCGGAGAACAGGCCGATAACCCGGGCGAGAACGCCCGGCTCGTTGGCGACGACAACCGAAAGCGTGTGGCGTTCGGGCGCCGCGGTCTGGCTCGAAATGAAATAGGCCGAGCCGGTGGGCTGTAGTTTCGCGTTCATTGTTCTGACCTCTTTCAAACGTTAGACGAGCTGACGGCCCTTGGCGTCGATGGCGGTGGCGACGGCCTCGTCATTGGCCTCGTCCGGCAACAGCATGTCGTTATGCGCCCTGCCCGACGGGATCATCGGGAAGCAGTTGGCGAGATTGGCGACGCGGCAATCGAAGATCACCGGCTTCGGGCAGTCGATCATCCGCTGGATCGCCTCATCCAGGTCATCCGGATTGTCGCAATAGATGCCCTCTGCGCCATAGGCTTCCGCCAGCTTGACGAAATCGGGCATCGCCTCGGTATAGGAATGCGACAGCCGGTTGCCGTGCAAGAGCTGCTGCCACTGGCGCACCATGCCCATATACTGGTTGTTCAGGATGAAGATCTTGATCGGCGCATTGTGCTGGATCGCCGCCGACATTTCCTGAATGCACATCTGGATCGAGGCATCGCCCGCGACATCGATGACCAGTGCTTCCGGGTGGGCGATCTGGACGCCCAGCGCCGCCGGCAGGCCGTAGCCCATCGTGCCCAGCCCGCCCGACGTCATCCAGCGCTTCGGCTCCTCGAAATGCAGGAACTGCGCGGCCCACATCTGGTGCTGGCCGACCTCGGTGGTGATATAGGCGTCACGATCCTTGATCGCCGCGTTCAGCCGCTCCAGCGCGTATTGCGGCATGATCACGTCCTTGTTCGGCGCATAGGCGAAGCAGTCGCGGCCGCGCCAGCGGTCGATATTCCGCCACCAATCGTCGAGCGACGGCTTTTCGGCCGGCAGCGCCCGCCACAGCCGCACCATGTCCTCCAGCACATGGGCGACATCGCCCAGAATCGGGATATCGACGCGGATGTTCTTGTTGATCGAGGATGGATCGATATCGATGTGGATCTTCTTCGAATTCGGCGAGAAGGCATCGACCCGGCCGGTAATGCGGTCATCGAAGCGCGCGCCGATACAGACCATGACGTCACAGTCATGCATCGCCATATTGGCCTCGTAGGAGCCGTGCATGCCCAGCATGCCGAGCCAGTTCTTGCCCGATGCCGGATAGGCGCCGAGCCCCATCAGCGTCGATGTAATCGGAAAGTCGGTCAGTTCGACCAGTTCGCGCAGCAGGCGCGAGGCCTCGTCGCCGGAATTGATGACGCCGCCGCCGGTGTAGAGAACCGGGCGCTTGGCATGGGCCATCAGCTCGATCGCCGCCTGGATCGCCTCGGCATTGCCCTGGACCTTCGGCTGGTAGCTTTCGCGTATCATGTGTTCGGCGAGCGGCGTGTAGCGGCCGGTGGCGAACTGGATATCCTTCGGAACGTCGACGACGACCGGACCCGGACGGCCGGTCTGGGCGATGCGGAAGGCTTCATGAATGACATCAGCCAGCTCGTTTACGTCCTTGACCAACCAGTTATATTTGGTGCAGGGGCGGGTGATGCCGACGGTGTCGCATTCCTGAAACGCGTCGGAGCCGATCAGCGCGGTCGGAACCTGGCCGGAAATGCAGACCAGCGGAATGGAGTCCATAAGCGCATCCTGCAGCGGGGTTACCGCATTGGTGGCGCCGGGGCCGGAGGTGACAAGCATGACGCCGACCTTGCCGGTGGAGCGGGCATAACCTTCGGCCGCATGGCCGGCACCCTGCTCATGGCGCACAAGCACATGCTCGATTTCGTCCTGCTGAAAAATTTCGTCATAGATCGGCAGCACGGCGCCGCCGGGGTATCCGAAAATGTGTTCGACCCCGTTTTCCTTCAACGCCTGCAAAACGATTTCGGCGCCTGTCATCATGTTGTCCGCTGCGGTCATCTCATTTTTCCGTTTGATGGTCCTGGGTTTCCTCGGGCATAAAAAAAGGCCCCTTCAAGGAGCCTGTCGTCGCGCATGGGTGGCTGCTGCCGGATGGTTACACCATCCTGCCCATGCGCGATCCCACCACAATAAGAAGTTCTTTCTTAGCCATGCTTGGCCTGATAGCCCGACTTTCCGCCCGCGTCAACGCGCAACTGCAAGAAAAATGCCGTGGAACCCAAGCGCGCGCAATAAAATTAGCCGGCTTGGATATGCATCCCTTGTCCTAACCCTTTGCCGGATCGAGCCTTTTCCACTCCGGCCCCATCTGGTTGCGAAACCACGTCATCTGCCGCTTGGCATATTGGCGGGTGGCGGCGCTTGACTTTTCGATCACCTCGGCGCGGCTCATGTCGCCGGAAAGCATGGCCGCGATCTCCTTGACGCCGATGGCGCGCATTACGGGGGCCGCCGGATCGAGACCGAGCGCCAGCAGCGCCTCGACCTCCGCCACCGCGCCCGCCTCCAGCATCGTCTCGAAGCGGCGGTTGATGCGGTCATGCAGAACCGGCCTTTCCGGCAGCACCACGATTTTGTCCGCGCGCGTCGCGTCGATCAGCGGCGGCGGATTTTCCGACTGAAAATCGGCGATCGAGCGGCCGCTGGCCGTAAACACCTCAAGCGCCCGGACAATCCGCTGGCCATCGTTTGGCAAAAGACGCCCGCCCATGATCGGATCGATCGCCAGAAGCTGTCCGTGAAGCGCCGAAGCGCCCTCCTCGACCAGCGCCTGTCGCCATTTTGCGCGGATTTCAGGGGCGACCAGCGGCATTGCGGCCAAACCTTCCGTCAACGCCTTGAAATAGAGCCCCGTACCGCCGACGATCACCGGCACCCGCCCCTCGGCTTCAAGCCGCTTGAGCAGCGTGTCCATGTCGCGCAGCCACGCGCCGGTGGAGTACTCGTCGCCGGCAGGGACATGGCCGTAAAGATAATGCGGTATGCCCTGCATTTCCTCGACGGAAGGTCGCGCCGTCAGCACGCGCAGGGTGTCGTAGACCTGCATGCTGTCGGCGTTGATCACCACGCCGCCGGCTGCTTCCGCCCGCGCGATCGCATAAGCGGACTTGCCGCTCGCCGTCGGCCCCGTTATCAGAACGGCACGCCAATGTTCACCTGAGGAATTCGCCATGGCTCTCGTTGCCACGCTTGTCGCCAATCCGTCAAACCCTGTCGTGACCGAGGACCTCGTTTCCCGGCTTTCCGGCGCCGCCTGGACGGAAAAAGCCAACTGGCTGGCAACCGGCATCGCCGCCGACCTATGGCTGTCCGAAAGCGCGGATGCCGTGGCGGCGGAGAACGCCCTCAGAACCGCGATCGGCGCGCTGCCGGTCGACGTGGTGGTCCAGGATGCCGCAACGCGCCGCAAGAAGGCGCTGCTGGCGGATATGGATTCCACGATGATCGGCCAGGAATGTATTGACGAGCTTGCCGCAGAAGTCGGCCTCAAGGACAAGGTCGCCGCCATCACCGCCCGCGCCATGAATGGCGAGATCGAGTTCGAGCCGGCGGTGCGCGAGCGGGTCGCCTTGCTGAAGGGGCTTTCGATCGGCATCGTCGACGAGATCATCGAAAAGCGCATCACGCTGACGCCCGGCGGCAAGGCGCTGATCGCGACGATGAAGGCCAATGGCGGCTATGCGGCGCTGGTTTCCGGCGGCTTCACCGTGTTCACCAGCCGGATCGCGGCAATGCTGGGCTTTGACGAGAACCGCGCCAATATCCTGCTGGAGGACGGCGGAAAGCTCACGGGCCACGTTGCCGATCCCATACTCGGGCGCGAGGCCAAGGTCGAGGCGCTGCATGATGTCGCGGCCAAGCGCGGCATTTCCGTGGCCGATGTCATGGCCGTCGGCGACGGCGCCAACGATCTCGGCATGATCAAGCTCGCCGGCAGCGGCGTCGCGCTCCATGCCAAGCCGAAGGTTGCCGCGGAGGCCTCGATCCGCATCGACCATGGCGATCTGACGGCGTTGCTTTATATTCAGGGTTATCGCCGGGAGGAATTTGCGAGATGACAATTGCCGAAACCGAACGCCTGATCATCCGCAACTGGGAAGACCGCGACCGCGACCTGTTCCACGAGATCAATTCCGACGACACGGTGATGGCGTTCTTCCCGATGCGGCGCACCAGAGCGGAGAGCGACCAACTCTTCGACATGATCCGCGCCATGATCGCCGAGACCGGCTATGGCTTCCCGGCCGTTGAATTGAAGGAAAACGGAGAGGTGATCGGCTTCACCGGGCTGAACAAGGTCTACAGCGCCGACATCAAGCCGGACGGCACACCCGAGCTCGGATGGCGGATGACGACGCGCCACTGGGGCAAGGGCTATGCCACCGAAGCGGCCCGCGCCATGATCGCGCTCGCCTTCGACGAACGCGGCCACGACCAGCTCGTCTCATTCGCGGTCGCCGATAACCACCGCTCGACGGCGGTCATGGAACGGCTGGGCATGGAGCGGGACCTTGCGGGTGATTTCGACCACCCTTCAATACCGGACAGCCATCCGCACCTGAAACGCCACGTGCTCTACCGTCTTCACAAGGCCGACTGGCAGGGCTGAGGCCTATTCGAGCACCAGGCTGACGATGCTGAGCGCGCCGTCGGGGGCCGCAACCATCAGCGACACGCTGCGGCGGCCCTCGGAGATCAGCTTGACGATGCGGGACCGCACCTCTTGCGGCGTCGCGACGGCATCCTGCTCGACCTCCACGATCACCATGCCGGGCTCCAGCCCCTCGTCGGCGCCGGCGCTGTCCGGCTCGACCTCGGTGATCAGCACGCCCTCGACATCGCCGTCGATCTGGTAGAGCGCGCGGCCATTGTCGTCGAGATCGCCGAGCGTCAGCCCGTAGAGCGACACCGGCAGGCCGGGCTGATCGGGCACGCCATCCTCCGACAGGGCTTCATCGGTCAATGCCGGCTCGCTTTCCGCCAGTTCGGGTTCTTCCAGCAGTTGCGGCGTCACCTGAACCGTCATTCGTTCACCGTCGCGTACGATCTCGACATCGGCCGGCTCGCCGATCCGGCTTTCGGCGACAAAGCGCGGCAGGTCGCGGGGGCTTTCGATCGGATGGCCGTCGAAACTGAGGATGATATCGCCTTCCTCGAGCGGGCCGCCGGCACTCGGTCCATCCTCGATGATCGAGCCGACCGCGACGCCCGATGGATCGTCCGAACCCAGCGAAGCCGCAAGGTCATCGCTGACCTCCAGCACGCGAATGCCGATCCAGCCGCGCCGCGTCTGACCGAACTCGACGAGCTGATCGACGATATTCTCCGCCAGTTCGCTTGGCACGGCGAAGCCGATACCGATCGAGCCGCCCGAGGGCGACAGGATCGCGGTATTGATGCCGATCACCTCGCCATCCATGTTGAACAACGGGCCGCCGGAATTGCCCTTGTTGATCGCCGCATCGGTCTGGATGAAATTGTCATAGGGGCCGTCGAGCTCGCGCCCGCGCGCCGAGACGATGCCGAGCGTCACCGAGCCGCCGAGACCGAAGGGATTGCCGATCGCCACGACCCATTCGCCGATCCGCACGCTGCGCGAATCGCCGAATTTCACGGCCGGCAGCGGTTCATCAGGCTCGACCTTGAGGACGGCCAGATCGGTCTTGTCATCAACGCCGAGCAGCGTCGCGTCCAGCGTCTCGCCATCGGCGAGCGTCACGGAAATCGTGTCGGCATTCTCGATCACGTGGTTGTTCGTGACGATGATGCCGTCCGGATCGATAATGAAGCCGGAACCGAGCGATGACACCGGCCGGCTGCCGGGCCCGCCTTCGCCATCGAAGAAGTCCTCGAAGAATTCCTCGAAAGGCTGGCCTTCGGGCACCTTGGGCACCGGACGATCGCCGGCATCGCCATCGCCTTCCTGCGAGATCGAGATATTGACCACGGAGGGCAGCAGCCTTTCGGCCATGTCGGCGATCGAGACGTCGGAGAGGGTTTCCGCCTCCGCCCGACCGAGCGGCCCCGCAAGCGGCGTCGAAGCGACCAGAGCGACCGCAAGCCCGAGACCGGCAAGGCGGCGGACAAAGAGGGAATCGACTGTCTTCGACATGAAGCCTCCGTCATTGATGATCAGATCATAGGGCATTTCCGGCGAAGATCGAGACCGGAGCCTCCGAAAATGATGGGCCCGCCTCCCACGGTCTCAGCCGTGCACCAGGAACACCAGCAGCACGCCAAGCGCGACGGCGACAACGCCTGCCAGTCTCAATGCGCCTTCCGAGAAAGTCGGCAGCAGTCTTGCCATCGAGACAAGAAACGAAGGGGCCAGTGCATAGACCAGCCCCTCGATGATCAGAAAGAATGCGAATCCGATCAGGATATCCTGCATCAGCATGGATCAGTTGCTCCCGGCGGGAGCTTCCGTCGTATCCTCTTCCACGTCAGGCGCGAATGGCGCGGGCGCATCGTCGCTGCCGCTGGAGCCGAAATACTCGAAGAACTCCGAATTCGGCGACAGCACCATCGTCGCATTGTCGTTGATGACGTCCTTGTAGGCGTTCATCGAACGATAGAAGGCGAAGAAGGCAGGATCGCGGCCATAGGCATCGCCAAGGATGCGGTTGCGTTGGCCATCGCCCTCACCGCGCAGGATTTCGGCTTCCTTTTCCGCCTGCGAGGTGATCTCGACGACCTGGCGATCGGCCACGGCCCGCCGGGTTTCAGCCTGTTCGCGGCCGTTTGCCCGGATCGCCTCGGCTTCCGCAAGACGCTCCGACTTCATCCGCGAATAGGTATCTTCGGAGACCTCGGGCGTCAGGTCGGTGCGCAGAACGCGGACGTCGACGATCTTGATGCCGAGCTTTTCGGCGTCGTTGCGCAGCAATTCCTGGACTTCCTCCATCATCGAAGCGCGTTCGAAGGAGAGTGCCGCCTGGAAACCGCGCAGGCCATAGACCCGGCGCAGGGCTGAATCGAGCAGCGACCGCAGCTGCCCTTCGGCCTCCGTCCGGTCGCCCGAGACGGCCTCGCGGAAGCGTTCGGGATCGTTGATGTTGTACACTGCGAAAGCGTCGACGATGTAGAACTTGCCGTCGGCGACCTGGATGCGCAGATCGCTGAGGTCGAAGCGGAGATCCTGCTTCGAGACATACTGAACGCGGTCGGCATCGATGAAGGAGAAGGGAAGCTTGAAATAGATTCCCGGCTCCGACTCCACGCGCTGGATCTCACCGAAGCGGATGACGATCGCCTGCTGGCGCGGATTGACCACGAAGAACGAGCCATAAAGCACCACGAGAATGACGCCGATGGCGGCAAGGGTAGCGAGAAGACGATTGGATGACATTACTGGCTCGCTCCCTGCGTCAGGTTCTGCGTCGAGGATGATGCGGGAAGCGTCCGCTGCGTCCGCTGGGCCGCATCACGGTCGATCTGATCGAGCGGCAGATAGGGAACGACCCCCTGCCCTTCATCGTCGACGATGACGTTCTTGGACTGCGACAACGCGCCCTGCATGGTCTCGAGATAGAGACGCTTGCGGGTCACGTCAGGCGCGGTGCGATAGGAATCATAGATCGAGATGAAGCGCTCGGCCTCACCCTCTGCTTCCTTGACGACGCGATCCTTGTAGGCGGCCGCCGCCTCGCGAACCACGGCCGCGTTACCGCGGGCAGCACCCAACTCCTTGTTGGCATACTGGTTGGCTTCCTGCTGGAAGCGGTCCGCATCCTGTCCGGCGCGCTGAACCTCGTCAAAGGCATCGGCCACCTGCTGCGGCGGCGACGCATCCTGGAAGGACACCGCGTTTACAGTGATGCCGGAGCCGTATTCATTCATTGTTTCCTGAATGATCGTTTTCACGTTGACTGCGATCGCCTCGCGCTGCTCACGATAGACGTCGTTGGCGGGCCTGCGGCCGACAACTTCGCGCATGGCGCTTTCGGAAACCTGATTGAGCGTCTCGATGGGCGATTCCACGTCAAACAGGAAGCTCTTCGGATCGGTCACGTTGTAGATCACCGAGAAGCTGAGATCGACGATGTTCTGATCGCCGGTCAGCATGATGCCCTCGGGGTCGCCGCGGCCGCCGCCAAGGGTCATGCGGCGTTCAGTGATGTCGACCTTTTCGACGGTCTCGAACGGCCAGAACATGAAGTGCAGACCCGGCTGGGCGACGTCCGTCTTGGGCTTGCCGAAGCGCAGTTCCACGCCGCGCTGGTCGGGCTGGATGGTGTAGACCGACTGCATGATCCAGAACACCGCCAACACCAGAACGATGATGGCGATCAGGCCGGCGCTGAAACCGCCGGGGAACATGCCCTTGAACTGATCCTGGCCCTTGCGGAAGAAATCCTCGATATCAGGCGGGCCGCCGTTTCCGTTGCCGCCATTGCCGCCGCCGGAGGGGCGCTTCGGCCCCTGGCCCCAGGGTCCCTGATTATCGCCGCCGCCTCCCCAGGGACCGCCGCCATTCTGATTGCTCCAGGGCATCCACACCTCTTAACTGTTTGTTTCCTCTGAACCGCAAAGCGCGGCCCCGTTGACGCGCAAGGCGTTTGACCCGTTATAAGGATGCAGACGACCGCTTTCAACGCGATCCGTGATAACGAAAGAGTTTTCTCGGTAAATTCCTGTTCAACGACGCCGCTCATAGACCCTGTAGCATGTCGGATAGTCATCCTTCTCGCCGGCGGGAAGCCGTTCCTCCTCGCCGATCTCCCAGAGCGCGGGATCGATTTCCGGAAACACCGTATCGCCCGCAAGCGTGGTCTCGACATGGGTGATGCGCAACCGGTCGGCCAGTCCCATCGCCTGCCGGTAAATCTCGCCGCCGCCCTGAATGCAGATCTCGTCCACGCCCTTCTCCACGGCATCCTTTCTGGCGAGCGCCAGCGCGTCCTCCAGCGAGGTCGCGGTCAGGCATCCCTCGATCACGAGGCCGGGATCACGCGACACGACGATATTGGTGCGGCCGGGAAGCGGCTTGCCGATCGATTCGAAGGTCTTGCGGCCCATGATCTGCGGCTTGCCTTTGGTGATCGCGCGAAAGCGTTTGAAATCGGAGCCCAGGTGCCACGGCATGTCGCCGGCCCGGCCGATCACCCCATTTTCGGCCACGGCCGCGACCAGCACGATATCGATTTTTTCCATGAATGGGCTCCTCAAAAGCGGCTCGCCGCTTCATGCCATACCCTTCTCGCAAGGCGCAATGCCAGAGGGGCCTGAAGGGGCCAGAAGAGCGGGATTGTCCGCGCGAGGGCTGGACGGGTACGACGCGACTGCATAATCTGGCCGAAAGCCTTCGGCAGGCGCGCGACGACCCTTTCAGAGAACCGCCTTTGACCCAGATCGACCAGACACAGAAATTCATCATGCGCGGCCGTTTCGGCGCCGACAGCTTCATCCCGTGGATGGACCGGCATGCCCGCAAGCTCGGACTGGAGAAGCGAATCATCGCCGTATCGCCCGAGCGCATCGAAATGGCGGTCAAAGGCCCGCCTGCCCTGATCGACGCGATGGAAATGGCCTGTTCGCTGGGGCCGATCGATATCTGGGTCGAGGACATCGAATGCCTGCCGCTCAATGCCATGCCGAAATCCGATGAGCCGGTCAGCCATTGACGGGGCGGCTTATGGCCCCGACGCCCAACGCGGCGACCGCAAACCGAATTACCCTTGCATCAAATTTGTTCATTCTTGCAAATGCATATTTGCTGTGCAAATTTAGACGCCGTCGACGTGATCGCTTGTTGAAAGGGCGCGCCGGCCGATGACAAATCAATGTTTGGAAAGCCCCGAAATGCACCCCCAGACAACAGGCAGATGGACGCCGGCGGCGCTCTCGGCCGACCTGGCCGCGGGCACGGCGATGCCGGCCAGCCTCGCGGACAAGACCATCGCCCTGTGGCGCAGCGCCTCCGGCCGCCTGACCGCCTCCGACGACCGCTGTCCCCACAGGGGCATGCGCCTTTCCCACGGCTTCGTGCGCGGCGAGGCGCTGTCCTGCATCTATCACGGCTGGCGCTATGGCCAGGATGGCCAGTGTCTGCGCATCCCGGCTCATCCCGATCTCACCCCGCCAAAGACCATCCGCGTTGAAACCTATCCCGTGATCGAACAGGACGGCATCATCTGGATCGCGGACGGCGAGGATGCCGGCGCGCCGCCGCCCCTGGACGGGCTGACGCCGCTTCGCTCGCTGAGCGTGAGCGCCGGCATTGCCGCCATCGAACTGGCCGCCGATGCAAAAGCGGATGCCGACGGCCTGCTGAAACCATCCGATGACGCCTTATGTCTTCTGCTTGCCCCGCTTGGCGAAGCCGAAACGTTGATTCATGTGCTCGTTTCCGCCGACGCGACGCCACCGCAGCGGATCCCCGCCTCGCGGCAGGCGGAAACGCTGCGCCGCAAGGCGGAAGCCGCCAGCAACC
>NZ_DEPM01000132.1:0-15824 GCF_002358775.1 Martelella sp. UBA3392 | reverse complement strand
TCCCCCTCAAGGGGGGAGATTGAAAGCTGTGAAGTCGAGAGGAGCTTTGAATTGTCGCTGACAAGCTGTCCTATGCGGCAGCTTGTCAAAAGCTAGAACTTTCGCTTACCCCGCCCGGCGGCGGTCGCTGACGGGTTGGTAGGCGAGCTTGGCGTGGTAGCTGCAATAGGGGGAATTGTCCTTTGCATCGCAGCCGCAGAAGTAGAAATCGTCCTGGGTCGGGTCGCCGACCGGCCATTTGCAGGTCATTTCGGTGAGCTCGGTGAGCGCGACCTTCTTCATGATCGGCACGACATTGTCGGGGTTCGATCGGGGACGCGCGGCCGGAGCGATATCGGCCTCGACCTCCTGCTTGAGCGCGGTGGCGCCGGCGGTGCGCGGCGCGGATGGCGTGCTTTGCGGCGGAGCGGCCGGGCGGCGGCCTGCGACGCGCGAGGCGAAGTTCGGCGCGCGTGGCGGTGCGGTGTTGCGCGCGGTCGCCCGAGGAGCCGCCTGCTGCGGCGCGCCGCCGCTCTTGGCGCGGCCGGGCAGCGAAAGGCGATGCACCTTGCCGATCACGGCATTGCGGCTGACGCCGCCGAGTTGGGTCGCGATCTGGCTGGCGCTCAGTCCTTCCGACCAGAGTTGTTTGAGTTTTTCGACGCGTTCGTCTGTCCAGCTCATATGTCGTCTCCGGCTATTGCGGGCGGAATCCGGCGTCGTGCTCCGAAACATGTCCGAAACAGGAAAATGTCGCCAATCCGGGTAATCAGATCCGCCGCTTGCAGTACTCTGTTGGCTCGTAAGGTAGGCCTATGGTCGGGGCGTGGCAAGGTTACGGGGAATCGCGCGAATCGTTTTTCAGGGTTTTCCCCAACTTGGTGATTTTTGTTTTCCCGGGCGTGAAAACAGCGGCAGTTTTGCCCAATCGCCTTGCGGTCACCGCGTTTGTTGACATTGGAGGCGGACATGACAATATAAGGCCTGCCGCCGCCTCAAGGCGGCATTTTTAATTTCTGCGGGCGCTCAAAAATCGCCCTTGTCATCTTGTCGGAGTTTTACCGCCATGTCCGGTGCATCGCCTCTTTATAATACGTTTGCCAGAATACCGCTCACTTTCGAGCGCGGCGAAGGCGTTTGGCTGATCACGGACAAGGGCGAGCGATATCTCGACTTTGCTGCCGGCGTCGCCGTCAATTCGCTTGGCCATGCCCACCCGCATCTGGTCGCGGCGCTGAAGGATCAGGCCGACAAGCTGTGGCATGTCTCGAACCTCTATCAGGTTGCCGGCCAGGAAAAGCTGGCCGAGCGCCTGACGGCGGCGACCTTTGCCGACAAGGTGTTCTTCTCCAATTCCGGGGCCGAGGCGCTGGAGACGGCGATCAAGACCGCGCGGCGCTATCATTATGCCAAGGGCCATCCGGAGAAGATCGACATCATCACCTTCGAGGGCGCGTTCCATGGGCGGACGCTGGCAACGATCGCGGCCGGCGGCCAGGCGAAATACATGGAAGGCTTCGGGCCGAAGGCGCCGGGCTTCATCCAGATTCCGGCCGGTGATCTCGATCTGCTGAAGGAAACGATTTCCGATACGACCGCCGCTTTGATGATCGAGCCGATCCAGGGCGAGGGCGGCGTGCGCACCGTCGACAAGGCCTTTCTTCATGCCATGCGCGCGCTCTGCGAGGAACATGGCCTGTTGTTGATCTTCGACGAGGTGCAGACCGGCGTCGGGCGCACCGGCACGTTGTTTGCCTATGAGCAGACCGGCGTCGCGCCCGATATCATGGCGATCGCAAAGGGCATTGGAGGCGGGTTTCCGGTCGCCGCCTGCCTTGCGACCGAGGAGGCCGCATCCGGCATGGTGCCGGGCGTGCACGGCACCACGTTCGGCGGCAATCCGCTGGCCATGGCCGTCGGCAATGCGGTGCTCGATGTGGTGCTGGAAGACGGCTTCCTGGAGCATGTCAAGGAGGTGGGCCTGGTGTTCAAGCAAGGGCTTGCCGAGTTGAAGGACCGCTATCCGGGCGTGATCGGTGAAATCCGCGGCGAAGGCCTGATGCTGGGCATCAAGGCGGTCGTGCCCGCCGGCGAACTGGCGGCGGCCATGCGCGAGGAAAAGCTGCTTTCTGTGCCGGCTGGCGATAACGTGATCCGTCTTCTGCCGCCCTTGACCGTCACGGTCGAGGAAGCGCGCGAAGGTCTTGCCCGGTTGGGCCGTGCCGCTGAAAAGCTTTCGGCAGCCTAGGCCGCGGCCACACGAAGCGGTTTGCTGGCCGGTCGCGCAAAACGAAGTTCTATCTGTGAAAGAGTAGTTCCATGTCCAATCCGAGGCATTTTCTCGATCTCTCCGCCGTTTCGAAATCCGCGCTGCGCGGCATTCTCGATGACGCGGCGAGCCGAAAGACCGCCCAGAAGGCAGGCACCGCGGACAAGCCTCTGGCCGGCAAGGTGCTGGCGATGATCTTCGAGAAGCCGTCGACCCGCACCCGCGTTTCCTTCGATGTCGGCATGCGCCAGCTTGGCGGCGACACGCTGGTGCTGTCCGGCAAGGACATGCAGCTCGGCCGCGCCGAAACGATCGGCGACACCGCCAAGGTGCTGTCGCGCTATGTCGATGCGATCATGATCCGCACCACCGATCACGATCGGCTGCTGGAGCTTGCCGAAACCGCCACAGTGCCGGTGATCAACGGGCTGACGGATGCGACCCATCCCTGCCAGATCATGGCCGATCTGCAGACCTTCGAGGAGCATAACGGCCCGGTGGCCGGCAAGACCATTGCCTGGACCGGCGACGGCAACAATGTGCTGCACTCGTTCCTCGAAGGGGCCGGGCGGTTTTCCTACCGCATGAACATCGCCGTGCCGAAAGGCTCGGAGCCGGAAATGCGGTTCGTCGACTGGGCGCGCGCGGAAGGCGCGGAGGTCAACTTTTTCGAGACGGCGGCCGAAGCCGTTGCGGGCGCCGATTGCGTGGTCACCGATACCTGGGTTTCGATGAACCAGGAGCACAAGGCGCGCGGTCACAATGTGTTCCAGCCCTATCAGGTGAATGCGGACCTGATGAAAAAGGCGAATGGCAACGCCATATTCATGCACTGCCTGCCCGCCCATCGCGGCGAGGAGGTGACTGACGAGGTGATGGACGGCCCGCAATCGGTCGTCTTTGACGAGGCCGAGAACCGGCTTCATGCCCAGAAATCCGTTCTGGCCTGGTGCCTCGGCGTCTTCGACTGAAGCGCCGCCTTGCCGGGCAAGGAGATGAACAATGCAAAATCTTGAAACGCAACTCGGCGAACTCGGTTTCGCCGGTGATGACATGGTTGTGCCCTTCCAGGTGGATGCGCTCGATGTGCGCGGCCGCACGGTCCAGCTCGGCCCGCTGCTGGACACCATGCTGGCGCGCCACGCCTATCCCGAGCCCGTCGCGCGGCTGCTGGCCGAAGCGGTGGTGCTGACGGCGCTGATCGGCACATCGCTGAAATTCGAAGGCAAATTCACCGTGCAGACCAAGGGTGACGGCCCGGTCGACCTGCTGGTCGCCGATTTCTCGACGCCGGATGCGCTGCGCGGCTATGCCCGTTTCGATCAGGCGGCCCTCGATGCCGCGATCGAGGCGGGCAAGAGCGAGCCGGAAGCGCTGCTCGGTCGCGGCGTGCTCGCCTTCACCATCGATCAGGGCGGCTTCATGCAGCCCTATCAGGGGATCGTGGAGCTTGACGGGCGTTCGCTCGAGGAAATCGCCATGGCCTATTTCCGCCAGTCGGAGCAGATCCCGACGGCGGTGCGTCTCGGCGTCGCGAAGCTGTTTTCGCGCGATGAGGACGGTCAACCGCGCGAAAGCTGGCGGGCCGGCGGGTTGGTGGCTCAGTTCCTGCCGCAGGAGCCGGAGCGCATGCGCCAGCCGGACCTTCACGGCGGTGACGGCGATGACGGCGTGCTGTCGCACGATCCGGACGATGCCTGGTCGGAAGCCCGCGCCATGGTCGAAACCATCGATCTCGACGAGATGACCGATCCGGAAGTCGGCGCGGAACGGCTGCTCTACCGGCTGTTTCATGAACGCGGCGTCACGGTCTATCCCGCCCATGGCGTCTATGACCGCTGTTCGTGCTCGCGCGAGAAAATCCGCGACGTGCTCGGCGCCTTCACGGCCGAGGAACTCGCGGAAAGCACCGAGAACGGCAAGATCACGGTAACCTGCGAATTCTGTTCGACGGCGTATGAATATGCGCCGGAGGAGTTCGGCCAGGGTTGAAGTCCATCGAACCGCTCAGTTCAATTAACCATTGAATTGAGCGGCCCCGCATCGTATGCGTAGATGTGTTCCGCATAGGTCAATATTAAAATCCGGCGCGTCGCCGGACTACCGGAGCATTCAGGGCTGACGGCGTGGTTGAGACCGCGCCGGCGAGTGAGGCGAATTTGGGATTTGGAAAAGCCAGGGGCGGCTTCTGTCGCCCGAAGGATGAGACGGATCGCTGCGTATTCCGCGGCCTCGGCCGCCATGCCGCCGGCGAGGACCCGGCCAAGCGCGCGCAGATACTGGAAGGCGCGCGCCAGGTATTCATGAATGTCGGCTTCGATGCCGCCAGCATGAACGACATTACCCGCGCCGCCGGCGTCTCGAAGGGCACGATCTACGTCTATTTCGAAAACAAGGGCGAGTTGTTCCAGACCATCATCCTGGAGGCCAAGCAGCGCATCTTCGAGGATCTGCGCCAGACTCTTGCCGAGGATGATGCGGTTGACAGCGTGCTGACGCGGTTTGGCGCGCAGCTTGCCACGGGCCTGACCTGCGAGGAAACCATCCGGGCGATGCGGATCGCCATCGGCGTTGCCGAGCGTTTTCCCGAACTGGTGCGCACCTTCTTCGGCGATCACCCCGACAACCTGATCGAAACGCTGACCGCCTTTGTGGCAGCCCGCTGTGAGACGGGCGAACTGGTTACCGACGAACCACGCGTCGCCGCCCAGCAGCTTCTGGATCTGTGTACCGGGCATATGTGGAAAATGCGGCTGTTCGGGCTGATGGAAGGGCCGCCGCCGCCGGCCGATATCCAGCTTATGGCCGAACGCGGCGTCCGCACCTTCATGAACAGTTATGGCGCCGAGGCGGTGCGGGTGCGTTCGTCCTGACAGTTTACGTCCAAAGCCGCTGACAGAGCCCACGGGTTCACTCTGAAGCGAACTCATGTTTTGCTGGCGACCAGGCCGATATTTTGCGAGAAATCCGCCATCGGCATGGGCCTTCCAAACAGGAAGCCCTGGCCATGCCGGCAGCCCATCCGGCAAATCGCCTCGCGCTGTTCCTCCGTTTCGATGCCTTCCGCAACGCAATCCATGCCGAGCAGGTCGGACATGCCGACGATCACCGAACACAGGCTGCTGGCCGCTGTCTCCGGCGTCAGGCGGCGGACGAAACTGCGATCGATCTTGAGAGCTTTGAACGGCAGCCGTTCCAGTTGGCCGAGGGAGGAATAGCCCGTTCCGAAGTCATCCAGGGAGATACTGTAGCCGTGCCGGGAGAGTTCGTGGATCTGCCTGATCGCCACCTTGCCGGACATCGCGATGGCCTCGGTGATCTCGAATGCGATCTGATCCGGCTGAAGTTCCAGTTCCTCAAGCTGGCGCAGAAGCCAGATTCCGAAGCCCGGCACATTCAGGTCCGCCATCGAAAGATTGACAGCGATCGGGAGCGGACGACCGTCCGACCAGCGATATGAACGCGCCCAGCGCGCCGCCTCGCGCAGGACGAAGCCTGTTAAGGCGCGGGTGAGGCCGGATGCCTCGGCAATAGGAATGAACTCCACGGGGGAGATCGCCTCGCCTTCGTGTTCCCAGCGCAGCAACGCCTCGGCGCCAATCGTTTGGCCCGTGGTCAGGTCCACCTGCGGCTGAAGATAGGTCACCAGCCCGTCAAACGAATGGGAATCTGCCTTCAACGCCTGTTGCAGGATATTGCGTCGTTTCCATGCCTCGCGTTCAGGACTGCCGTATATGACATGCGTTCCGTCGTTGGAGCTCCTGACGTGAACAAGCGCCGCGGTCACCGCTGTCACGGCCTCGGCTTCGGAATCGGGCAGGTCGCTAATTTCCGTGATGACGGAGGTCGGGTTCGGGGCCAGTTCTATGCCGTCAATGACATAGGTTTCCTTCATGGCCCCGCAAATTTTTTCCGGCGAAAGCCGTTTCTCGCGATCGATAATACCGAAGGTGCCTTCTGACACCACGGCGATGGTGCATGTGTTTTCCGTCAACGCCTGCAGTCGTTGAAAGGCCGCCTGCATGAGTTTCCTGGCGACGCCGTTGCCATAGGTCGCTACATGGGCCTGATAGTCGCAGACATAGACCTTGACGACATAGCCTGACCTTTTCTTTTCGAGCGTCTCGCGCAGAGCGTCTTCAAAGGCGTTGAGATTGGGCAGCTCCAGGCGCGGGTCGGTGTAGGCGCGCACATTGAGGGCTTCAAGGAGGGAGAGATTCTGAAAGCCGATATTGATGTTTGTGGCAAATAGCCTGAGGAGATCCAGCTCCGGTTGGCCAATGTCTCGATCCGCTTCGATGGCGGCGAGAAGCACGGCGCCTTCATTGGTTTCAAAGCGCATCCCGAGATAGTCGCCCTTGCGGAAAAGCTCGTTGGCGTCGACCTCGGCTTCGCACAGCGCGTTGAGGTCCCCGTCGACTTCGGCCAGGGTTTTGCCCTGCTGGCCGGCGAAGCTTCCGATTCCGGTGATGATATGCATGTCGCAGCCATCGGCATTGCGCCCGCTGACAAGTCCGCTGGTCGAGCCTCGCAGCAAGGCCGTGACCTGTTTCAGCACGCCCTCCGCGAACATTTCGAGATCGTTTCGTTTGAAGAGCTGTCGGGCGCTGGCGACGATCAGTTCCAGACCTTCCCGGCTTCGCGACATCATGCGTATGTTTTCGAAGGCCCGGATCGACGTCGTCAGCAGCGAAATAAGGCGGGTTCGGGTCAACTCTTCCTTGGTGAAATAGCCGTCGATTTCATAGTCGTTGACCACGCTCAATTCCGGGGCGTAGCCCGGAAAGCCGGTTCGAAGTATAAGCCGGGTATCAAGGTGCTCATTCTGTCTGAGAGCTTTGACGAGGTTCAGCCCGGCGTCAGCCGTTTCCATGACCACGTCGATGACGGCGACGGCGATCTCCTCTGCCTCCTGGCTCTTGGCGATCGCCTCGTCGAGGCTGGAGGCGAATATCAGCTCCAGTCCCCGGTCGAAAATCCGCACGTCATGCAACGTATAGGCCGTCGCCTTGTGGACTTCCGGATCGTCATCCACGATCAGGATTTTCCAGCACTGCCCGGCTGGCGGGGTATCGGTAAACTCCGACGAGTCATCCCAAAGTTCGATGTCACTGTCGTTTTGCATGGGACTCTCCTGGATCAAACGCTAAACGAGCTGCGTCCTCCGGCGCGACAACCGGGATCAGCAAGGTGATCCGGGTTCCTTCACCCGGCTTGCTGTCGATCGACAGCTTGCCGCCCAGAACGCCGGTTACGATACTGTCGACGATGGTCAGGCCCAGACCGCTTCCTCCTTCGCCGAAAGAGGTCGAGAAAAAAGGCACGAGAACCTGCTGCAGTTCTTCGGGCGCGATACCGCTACCATCGTCGCTGACGGTGATTGTCACATGATCGGGATCGACCGATTCCGCTGACACTACGACGGTTCCATGCGGCCTGCCCTTGAAGGCGTGGATCCTCGCATTGGTGAGGAGGTTGGTGACGACCTGTCCCACGGGGCCCGGAAAACTGTCCATCTCTATACGTTCAAGATGCCCTTCCTTCAGCGTGATGCCGGAGTTTGAAAACTGCGGCTGAAGAAGGTGCAGGGTCTCGCGCAGATACGCGTCGAGGATAAATTTCCGCCGCCGCTCGCTTGTCTGGTCGACCGCGAACTGCTTGAAATTCTTTATGATCTCGGATGCCCTTAACAGCGATCCGTTCATGATGGAAACGCCGTCGCGTATATTGGCAAGCTGGGTGGAAAGCGCGTTTCGCCCGATCCGCCCCTCCTTTATCGACTGTTCCAGCGACTGGACGCGATGGTCGACCGTTGTTGCCGCTATCAGCGCGTTGCCGATCGGCGTGTTGAGCTCATGCGAGACGCCTGCGACGAGGGCGCCGAGGCCGGCCAGGCGATCGAGGCGCACAACCTGCTCCTCGGCAGCTCTGGCTTTTTCTTCAGCGGATTTTCTTGCAGTGAGCATTGTTCCGGTAAAAACCGAGAACAGCCCGCATATGGCGATCAGCGCAGCAAAGCCAGGCAGGTTTTCCGTGGAGAAAAATCCTGGGGTTGCAGAGTAGCGGATAAGCAAATGCAAGTCCGGGTCACCGGCGACAATGCTTTCAAAAGTGGAGCGTTCTTCCAGAAGGGCCGGCAGGGACAGGCTGGAATATACGGTTTGCGTATCATCGCTCATAGCCGCGCCTGAAGGGGAGGCCTGCAGTGTCGACCACAGAGCGGGATCGGCCTTGGCGAGCGTCATATCGTTATCAAACATGAAACCCCAGAGCCTTCCCGGCGACGCTCCGGCAAGCCAGTAACCCTCGGAGTTCAGGATTTCGATCGGATGACCCAGGGGCCCGCCAAGTGTTTCGATCGCCTGCAAAAAGCCGCCGGCGTTGACGTTCGCGATCAGGATGCCGGCGACTTCGGCATCCGATCGGTAGATCGGCATCGCCATGCGCACCATGGGGCGCCACGGCGTTTCGATGCGTTCGAATTCCACGTTCAGGTCGATCGGTGAGAGGTAGAGCGTGTCGCGGGGAAGATCGACGGTCGTCTGAAAATAGTAGCGAGAGGATTTGTCCTGGAGACGACTTTCGTCAAAAAGCTCTATCGCCTCGCCAATGCGGTCGACCCGGATCACTTCAGCTCCGTCGCGGTCGATATAGCGTAGCTGGGCAATTGTCGGTTTGGCTCTCAGCCAAGCCTGGAAGTCCTGTGAGATCGTTGAGGCGAGTGAGGGCTGCCCGATCGCTTGCCGGAAATTCGCGCTCTCCGAAATGATCATGAGCGATTGGGCATAATTCGTCAGGAAGGCGCCAACCCAGATTTCCGCTTGTCTTAGCGCGCTTTCCGCACGCAGCTTGTTTTGCTCGATGGCAAGCCGGCGATTGAACTGGTCAGTTATACCCCAAAGACATAATGTGGCTGCAAGTGATACGAGAAAAAGTATTAAGGTGAGGCGCGCGTCAAATCCCGCCGGGAGGCGGAAATATTTCCGGATGTCTGAAGCCCCTTTATGCGCCATCCGCGATCAATGATGTTTTACTTAAGCACATTCCGATAGTGTAAATTAAAAAATAGCACATGTCATAATATTTTAACGCGAGGAGCGAATGGAGTCCCTTGCGCCAGAGCCGGAACCGGCTTCGCAAGGGCGGTATCGCGATGGTGGATATGCTTCCGAGCGCCAACCTTCGAGAACGTGCCGGAGACGGCGAGAGGCCCGCCGCCGCCGGGATGTCAACACTGAAGGGCTCTAATGCCCGCCGCCGCCGGCGCCCGCCTTGGGTTTGCGCACGACCACGATGCAAAGGCTGAGGAAGGCAAACAGCGCCGTCAGAATCGTGAAGATATCGATGAATGCCATCAGCCACGCCTGCTGGTTGACGATCCGGTCGAGCTGAAGGATAGCGGCCTTTTCACCGTCGATGCCGTGGCTGTTGTAGACCCCGGCGAGCCCGTTCACCCATTCCTGCGTCGTGGCGCTCGCCGCGTTCACCGTTTCCGCCAGCCGGTCGAAGTGAAAATCGGTGCGGCGGCTCAAAAGCGTGTTGATCACGGCAAGGCCGACCGCGCCGCCGAGATTGCGGGTGAGGTTGAACAGGCCGGAGGCGTTCTTGATATCCTGCGGCGGCAACGTGCCGAGCGCGATGTTGGAGACCGGGATCATCGAGATCATCAGCGCCACGCCGCGACCGGCCTGCGGCCAGAAAAGGTTCCAGTAGTCCCATTCGGCGGTGATATGGGTCATCTGCCAGGTGCAGAGCGCGAACAGCGCCAGGCCCGCGCCCATCATCACGCGCGGGTCGAGCTTGTTCTGCAGCATGCCTGCCACCGGGGCGGTCGCCATCATGAAGGCGCCGGTGACGAACATCGTCTCGCCGATCATCAGCGCGTCATAGCCGCGGATGCGGGCCATGTAGAGCGGGAACAGGTAGACGAGGCCGTAGAGCCCGATGCCGAGCGAGAACGAGAAGATCGAGCCGACGGCGAAGTTGAAATTGCCGAAGGCGCGCAGATCCACCACCGGATAGCGGCTGGTGAACGAGCGGTAGAAGAACGCGATGCCGCCGACAATCATCACCACGAAGACGACCCGGATGACCTCATCGGAGAACCAGCCCTTGATATTGCCCTCTTCCAGAAAATATTCGAGCGTTCCGAGGAAGGTCGCCATGGCGGCAAGACCGATCCAGTCGAAATGGCGCATGATCGAAAGATCGGGTTTGTCGAAATCGATCAGCAACCAGGCGCTGACAGCCACCAGAATGCCGGGGATGACGTTGATGAGGAACAGCCAGTGCCATGAGAGCGCATCGACGAGATAGCCGCCGACGGTCGGGCCGATCGTCGGGGCGAGTGTCGCCACAAGTCCGACCAAGGGGATGACGGTCGAGCGCTTGGATGGCGGAAAGGCCGTGAACGACACCGCGAACACCGCCGGCACCATGCCACCCGACATGAAGCCCTGCAGCGCGCGATAGATGATCATCTGGTCGATGTTGGTTGCCGTGGCGCAAAGCGCGCTGCAGGCGGTGAACGCCGCGGCTGAAACGCTGAACACGACCCGGGTCGAGAAGATCCGCGCCAGAATGCCCGAAAGCGGGATCATGATCACTTCGGCGATCAGGTATGAGGTCTGCACCCACGCGATCTCGTCGGCGCTTGCCGAGATGCCGGCCTGGATATCGGTGAGCGCCGATGCGACGATCTGGATATCGAGGATCGCCATGAACATGCCGAACGCCATGACGATAAAGGCGATCCATGTGCGCAGCGGGACATGGTCCGAGGGCGGCGCCCCTGCCTGCGCCGGGGCCGGCGCGTTTTCGGCTGTATCTGTCATTGAAGCATCCGTGGGATGAGGACGCGGGCGTCAGCCACCCGCGACATGTCAGCGGTTGGCGGCGAGCGTTTCGCCGATCGTGCCATCGGGAGCGGTGCGGCTGTCGACTTCGGCGGTGACCGAAAGCCCTGCTTTCAGGTACTGCCCGTCGAGCACGTCCTTGGGGATCGAAATCCTGACCGGCAGACGCTGGACGATCTTGGTGAAATTGCCTGTGGCGTTTTGCGGCGGCAGCAGCGCGAACACGGCGCCCGATGCCGGCGAGAACGATTCCACCGTGCCGGTGAAGTTGTCCTCCTCGAAGGCGTCGACGGAGACCTTGACCTTGGCGCCGACGCCCAGGCGATCGAGATCGGTCTCCTTGAAATTGGCGACGATGTAGAGGTCTTCGGTCGGCACCAACGCGCCAAGACGTGTGCCGGAGGAAACGAGATCGCCGACCTGGACGTTTTTGTTGCCGAAAACGCCGTCGAAGGGCGCGCGGATTTCGGTAAAGCCGAGATTGCGCTTGGCCATGTCGATCGCAAGCTTGCGTTCCTGAAGCGCTGCCTGCTGCTGGGCAAGCTGGGCCTCGGCGGTGGTGATGTTGGATTTCGCCACCTCCACCGCCGCATCGGCGGCCTGCACCTTGGCCTTCAACTGGTCGAGTGCGGATCTGGCATCATCGAAGGCGGCGACGGTGGCCGCGCCCTTTTCGCGCAGCGTATCGGCGCGTTGCAGTACGGTCTTGGCATTGTCGATCTGCGGATCGAGCGCGTCCCGGTTGGCCTTGGCCTGCGCCAGCGAGGCCTTGGCGCCGGCGATCTGGGCCTCGGTCGCCTTCAGCGCCACGTTTTGGGCGTTGAGCTGCGCCTCGGCCTGGGCGAGCGCATTCCGGTAATCGCCATCATCGATCTTGACGAGGAGATCGCCCTTTTTGACCTGCTGGTTGTTTGAAGCCGCGACGCTTTCGACATAGCCGGACACCTTGGGCGCGATCATGGCGATGTCGCCTTCGATATAGGCATCGTCGGTGGAAACCATGAAGCGGCCATCGGTCCACCAGTGATAGCCGAACCATCCGCCGCCGGCGAGAAGCGCGATGCCGATCAGCGAGAAAATAACCTTGCGGACCCCGCCGCCGCGTTTCTTCTCGGTCGGGCGCGGTTCGGGGTGCACTTCTGTCTCAGTCGTCATGTTGAAAAATGCCTTTCTGGCGCTGAAGGGAGGAGGTTCAGCACGGAGATAGCGAATTCGAACTCGTCGGTTCGATTTGTTGACGTGGTAATGCTCCTCGCGGCGTTGACTGTCAAGCGGGGGACCGACGGGAACTGCTGAATGTCAATTACGTTGATAGTGAAAGGATAGATTTCGCGCTATACAACGCCGGCGCTTCCGGGCCGGTTCCGGGCCACCGATCGCAACAATCGCATGCCGGGTTTTGAAGGAGACTGACTTGAACGACATTCTTGTGTTGGCCGCCCAGCCCGAAGCATGGGCCGCGCTCGTGACCCTGATCGTGATGGAGGTGGTGCTTGGCATCGACAACCTCGTCTTCATCTCGATCCTGACCAACAAATTGCCGGCGGAACGGCGACAATTCGCAAGGCGGGTAGGCCTCGGCCTGGCGCTTGTGCTTCGCCTCGTTCTGCTCGGCGCGGTCGCCTGGATCGTGCAGTTGACCACGCCGGTGTTTACCGCCTTTGGCCATGGGTTCTCCTGGAAGGATATCATCCTGATCGCCGGCGGGCTGTTCCTGGTCTGGAAGGCAACCAAGGAAATTCATCACAATGTCGATCCGGAGGAGCATGCCGGCGAGATCATCGGCGGCGCGGTGAAGACCGGCTTTACCGCGGCGATCTTCCAGATCCTGCTGCTCGATCTGGTGTTTTCCGTCGACAGCATCATCACCGCCGTCGGCATGACCGACCATCTGCCGATCATGGTCATCGCCGTGGTTGTGGCCGTAACGCTGATGCTGATTGCCTCCGGACCGCTCGCCCGCTTCATCGAGGCGAACCCGACAATCGTCATGCTGGCGCTCTCCTTCCTTCTGATGATCGGCATGACGCTGATTGCCGATGGCCTCGGTTTCCATGTGCCGAAGGGTTATATCTATGCCGCGATGGCGTTTTCGGGCCTCGTCGAACTGCTCAACATGCTGGCGCGGCGCAAACGGATGAAGGATCGGGCTTTGCGCGGCGAAGGCGCATCGAGCGCGCCGACGGTTCACTGAGGCGGCCGGAGAGGGCCGGTGGCCGGGCCGATGGCTTGACGGAGAGGGTTGAATATGGCCTAAGGCTGGCCTGAACGGGCCGCCGCCTCCAAAGACCTGCCGCGGCCCAGCACATTCAGCACTTTCAGGGAAGCTGCCGGCCTGCCCGGCGCCACGGACAAGAACAATGAGCACAACCGGCCCGCGCCTCCGCATCGCGCCCTCTCCGACCGGCGAGCCGCATGTCGGCACCGCCTATACCGCGCTGTTCAACTATCTCTACGCCAAGAAGATGGGCGGCACTTTCATTCTGCGCATCGAGGATACCGACGCCACGCGCTCGACGCCGGAATTCGAGAAGAACGTGCTCGACGCGCTGAAATGGTGCGGGCTGGAATGGGCCGAAGGTCCGGATGTCGGCGGCCCCTACGGCCCCTATCGCCAGTCGGACCGCAAGGACCTCTACAAGCCCTATGTCGACCGTCTGGTCGCAGAAGGCCATGCCTTCCACTGCTTCTGCACGCCGGAGCGGCTGGAGCGGATGCGCGCCGGCCAGCGCGCCGAGGGCAGGGCACCGAAATATGACGGGCTCTGCATGCATCTGAAGGCGGAAGAGGTGAAGACCCGCATCGAGGCCGGCGAGCCCAATGTCGTGCGCATGAAGATCCCGACCGAAGGGTCTTGCAAGTTCACCGATGGCGTTTACGGCGATGTCGAGATCCCGTGGGACGCGGTCGACATGCAGGTGCTGCTGAAGGCCGACGGCATGCCGACCTATCACATGGCGAATGTCGTCGACGACCACATGATGAAGATCACCCATGTGGCGCGCGGCGAGGAGTGGCTCGCCTCGGTGCCGAAGCATATCCTGCTCTACACCTATCTCGGGCTCGAGCCGCCGCAGTTCTTCCACCTGCCGCTGATGCGCAATCCCGACAAGTCGAAACTGTCGAAGCGCAAGAACCCGACCTCGATCTCCTATTACTCCGCGCTCGGCTATCTGCCGGAAGCGCTGATGAACTTCCTCGGCCTGTTCTTCATCCAGATCGCCGAGGGTGAAGAGCTGATGACGATGGACCAGCTCATCGAGAAGTTCGACGCCGATAATCTCAACAAGTCGGGCGCGGTGTTCGATACCCAGAAGCTCGAATGGTTGAACGGAAGGTTCCTGCGCGAGACGCTGAGCGAAGAGGATTTCATCCTCCGCGTCGCCGCATGGGCGTCCGAGAACGCGCGTCTCAAGGAGGGACTGAAACTTTCCCAGAGCCGCATTACCAAGCTTGGCGAACTGCCGGCGTTGATGGGCTTCCTGCTGCAATCGGACATGGTGCCGCAGGCCGAAGCCTTCGCCAAGATCAAGAAGACCAATCCGGCGGAAATCCTCGAAATCCTGCAGGCCGTCCAGCCGGTGCTGGAAAAGCTGGTCGAGTGGAATGCCACGACGGTTGAAGACGCGCTGCGCCAGCTTGCCGAGGACATGGACAAGAAGCTGCGCACCGTGGTCGCGCCGCTGTTCGTGGCCATGTCCGGCTCGTCGCGCTCGCTGCCGCTGTTTGACAGTATGGCCATTCTCGGCCGCGCGGTCGTGCGCCAGCGGCTGAAGACGGCCGAGGGTGTCGTCGCCGGCATGGTCGCAGAAGAGGCAAAGAAGTAAGATGAACAAGAAGACCGAAGAACTCTCCTCCGACGCAACGGAAGTCCGCGCCCAGAAGCTTGAAATCCTGCGCGAGAAGATCGGCGACGTCTATCCGGCGCATTTCCATCGCACGATGACCAATGCGGAGCTCGCCGAAAAATACGCCGACCTGCCCGACGATGTGACGACCGAGGATGTCGTCACCGTCGCCGGCCGCGTCTATTCGATGCGCAATTCCGGCATGTTCGTCGATCTGCGGGATGCCTCCGGCAAGATCCAGATCTTTTCGCACAAGGACACCACGCCCGAAGACGTGCGCGAACTGTGGTCGCTTGTCGATCTCGCCGATATCGTCGGCGTCACCGGCGTCGTGCGCCGTACAAAGCGCGGCGAGCTGACGATCAACGCGCAGGAACTCACCATCCTCACCAAGGCGCTGAAGCCGATGCCCGAGAAATATCACGGGCTTGCCGATATCGAGACGCGCTATCGCCAGCGCTATCTCGACATCATGAGCAACGAGGATTCCAAGCTGCGCTTCATCCAGCGCTCCAAGGTGCTGTCCGGCGTCCGCCGCTTCCTCGAGGATGAGGGCTTCATGGAAGTCGAGACGCCGATGCTGCAGTCGATCTATGGCGGCGCGACGGCCGATCCGTTCAAGACGCATCACAACGCGCTCGACATGGACATGTATCTCCGGATCGCGCCGGAACTCTATCTGAAGCGCATTCTGGTCTCGGGGCTGACCGACAAGGTGTTCGAGGTCAACCGCAACTTCCGCAACGAAGGCGTGTCGACCCGGCACAATCCCGAATTCACCATGATGGAGTGCTACTGGGCCTATGCCGACTACGAGGACATGATGGGCCTCGTGGAACGCATGTTCGAGACGCTGGCGCTCAAGCTGCACGG
>NZ_DEPM01000305.1:0-5082 GCF_002358775.1 Martelella sp. UBA3392 | reverse complement strand
CGGCGGCGATCTGCTGGGGCTGCGGCTTCTGCGCGGCCTCCTCGCTGCGGGTGACGATCTGGGGGGCCTTGTCGCTGGTATCCACCGAAAAAGACGTCATCAATCCGCCGATGGAACAACCGGTGAGCGTCGCCGCAATGGCTGCCAATGAAACCGCGCGTCGCAAGGGAAACGTCATACTGAACCGAAATCGCGTTGATACTCCGGACGCGAGTAGACCAGACAAGAGTAAACAAATGCTTTTGCGGCGCCGATGAAAAGACAACCGTATGTTGCCCGCTGGCCCGACGGACCGAGTTGCAATTCCGCACCCGTGCAATATTGTCGGAGCTGATCAGGGTGCAGCGCCCGCAAGCCACAGGAGAGATCGATGAACGACGAGAAATCGCCCACCGGCAACCTGACCATGCGCACGGTCGCCATGCCGGCCAATGCCAATCCCTCGGGCGATATTTTCGGCGGATGGGTGATGTCGCAGATGGACCTCGCCGCCTACGTCGCCTCCTCCGAGCGCGCCAACAACAGGACCGTCACCGCCGCGGTGAATTCGATGGCCTTCGCCCAGCCCGTCAAGGTCGGCGATACGCTCTGCGTCTACACCTCGTTCGAGCGGATCGGTCGAACCTCGATGACGATCCATGTCGAGGCCTGGGTGCATCGTCACCGCATGCCGCACCGCGAACAGGTTACCGAAGCCCAGTTCGTGATGGTGGCGATGGACGAAACCGGCAGGCCGGCCGTGGTTCCGCAGGAGGCCTGAGCGGACCGCCGAGCCGCGCTGATCAGGCCTGGAAAATGAAAGCCGCGCCGACCGCGATCAGCGCGAAGCCGATCACATGATTGATGGTGATCGCCTCCTTCAGCCACAGGACCGAAAAGCCCGAGAACACCAGCAGCGTGATCACTTCCTGGATCGTCTTCAACTGCGCGGTCGAATAGACCGACGCGCCGATCCGGTTGGCCGGAACCGCAAGGCAATATTCGAAAAACGCGATCCCCCATGCGGTGATGATCACCAGCAGCAGCGGCGCGCTTTTGAACTTCAGATGGCCGTACCAGGCAAAGGTCATGAAAACATTCGAGCAGACCAGCATAAGAACCGGCCAAACGGCCGCGGGCGAAAGCGAAAATGGCATGAAATTTCTCCGGAAACGCTGCCAGCCTGGCAGCTTCGCGCGTTCTTAGCGCAAACTGTTACGGACGGCATCAGGAATTTGAGCTGTGAAACTTGACCGAATCGCGGCGTAAGTTCTATTTTTGTTCTGTCGCGACACCCTTTTCTTTTACAGGCTTGTTCCCCATATTCGCCCCATGGCCACATCACCCAAGAAATCCTCCGATAAACAAGGTTTCGAAGAAGCGCCCCAGGCGCCGTTCGAGGGCGAGAGCTATGAAGGCTCGATGACGGACTGGCTTGCCGGGCTGGAGAAGGAGGCCGAGGCCGAAACCGTTGACAGCCAGCGCAAGCTCGCCTCGAAGGCCGGCAAGCATCGCCGCAAGGCCGCCGAAAGCGGCGGCGCGACGGCCAGCCGCACCGCGCGCGGCGTCTCCATCGGCGGCTCCTCCGACCCCAAGACCCGCGCCGCCGCCGGGCTGAACCCCGTTGCCGGCGTTGATGTTTCTTTGGAAGAAGCCCAGAACCTCGCCAAGGGCGGCGTCACCGCGACGGTGGATGCGCTCTCAAGCCTGATCGAAAGCGGCAACCCGCTGTTCAAGGACGGCAAGATCTGGACCCCGCACCGGCCGGAGCGCCCGGAAAAATCCGAGGGCGGCATCCCGATCCGCATGGTCACGGAATACAAGCCCTCCGGCGACCAGCCGACGGCGATCGCCGATCTCGTCGAGGGGCTGAAATCCGGCGACCGCAGCCAGGTGCTGCTCGGCGTCACCGGCTCGGGCAAGACCTTCACCATGGCCAAGGTGATCGAGGAGACCCAACGCCCGGCGGTAATCCTCGCGCCCAACAAGACGCTTGCCGCCCAGCTCTATTCCGAGTTCAAGAACTTCTTTCCGGACAATGCGGTCGAGTATTTCGTCTCCTATTACGATTACTATCAGCCGGAAGCCTATGTGCCGCGTTCCGACACCTATATCGAGAAGGAATCCTCGATCAACGAACAGATCGACCGGATGCGCCACGCCGCCACCCGCGCCATTCTGGAGCGCGACGATTGCATCATCGTCGCCTCTGTGTCCTGCATCTACGGTATCGGTTCGGTCGAGACCTATACCGCGATGACCTTCCAGATGTCGGTCGGCGACACGCTCGACCAGCGGCAATTGCTGGCCGACCTCGTGGCCCAGCAATACAAGCGCCGCGACATGGATTTCCAGCGCGGCTCGTTCCGCGTGCGCGGCGACACGATCGAGATCTTCCCCGCCCACCTTGAGGACGCGGCATGGCGGATTTCGATGTTCGGCGACGAGATCGATTCGATCACCGAATTCGATCCGCTCACCGGACAGAAGACCGGCGACCTGCAATCGGTGAAGATCTACGCCAATTCGCACTACGTCACCCCGCGCCCGACGCTGAACGCAGCCATCAAATCGATCAAGGAAGAGTTGAAGGCGCGCCTGCAAGAGCTTGAAAAGGCTGGGCGTCTTCTTGAAGCACAGCGCCTTGAACAGCGTACCCGCTTCGATATCGAGATGATGGAGGCCACCGGCTCCTGCCCCGGCATCGAGAACTATTCGCGTTACCTGACCGGCCGCCGCCCCGGCGAGCCGCCGCCGACGCTGTTCGAATATATTCCGGACGATGCGCTGATCTTCATCGACGAGAGCCACGTCACCGTGCCGCAGATCGGCGGCATGTATCGCGGCGACTTCCGTCGCAAGGCGACGCTGGCTGAATACGGCTTCCGCCTACCCTCCTGCATGGACAACCGGCCGCTGCGTTTCGAGGAGTGGGATGCGATGCGGCCCGACACGATCGCGGTGTCGGCGACCCCCGGCGGCTGGGAAATGGAACAGGCCGGCGGCGTGTTCGCCGAGCAGGTGATCCGCCCGACCGGGCTGATCGACCCGCCGGTGGAAATCCGCTCCGCCAAGACCCAGGTCGACGACGTGCTCTCCGAAATCCGCGAGGTTTCGGCGAAGGGTTACCGTACGCTGGTGACGGTGCTGACCAAGCGCATGGCCGAGGACCTCACCGAATACCTGCATGAGCAGGGCATCCGCGTACGCTACATGCACTCCGACATCGACACGCTGGAGCGGATCGAGATCATCCGCGACCTGCGTCTCGGCGCGTTCGACGTGCTCGTCGGCATCAACCTGCTGCGCGAGGGTCTCGACATTCCCGAATGCGGCTTCGTCGCGATCCTCGACGCCGACAAGGAAGGTTTCCTGCGCTCGGAAACCTCACTGATCCAGACGATCGGCCGTGCCGCCCGTAACGTTGACGGCAAGGTCGTGCTTTATGCCGACCGGGTCACCGGTTCGATGCAGCGCGCCATGGACGAGACCAGCCGCCGCCGCGAAAAGCAGCTTGCCTATAACGAGGAACATGGCATCACGCCGGAATCGGTCAAGGCCAGGATTTCGGACATTCTCGACTCGGTCTACGAGCGCGACCATGTCCGCGCCGATATCGGCACCAAGGGCGGCAAGGGTTTCGCGGCCGACGGCCACCTCGTCGGCAACAATCTGCAGGCCCATCTGGACGCGCTCGAAAAGCAGATGCGCGACGCCGCCGCCGATCTCGATTTCGAGACTGCGGCACGGGTACGCGACGAGATCAAGCGCCTCAAGGCCGCCGAACTCCAGGGCATGGACGACAAGCTGGAGCGGCAGGAATCGCGACAGGCGGAAAGCGGCGGGCAGAGCGGCTATTTCGCCAAGCCTTCGCTGGACGACATGGGGCCGGGCACCGATACTGCCCGCCCGCTGTTCCGCAAGAACGATCTCGACGAGATGACCGTCGGTCGCACGGAAAAGCCGCTGGGCGGCGACGCCAAGCCGGTCAAGCGCGGCAAGATCGGCGCGGGCTCCTACGAAGACCCCGGCGAGCAGAAACGGCGCGGTCGACGCACCGGCAAGACCGGCAAACCGGGGAAATGACGCGGGCGGCGAGAATGGTTGTGCCTGCCTGCCGATGACGATACGATAGCATTGATCAAACAAGCATATGGTTCAGAAATGACAGATTACGGAAACGTTCAGGAGCATGTGAAGTCGGCATTCAGGAATGCCCACTCCAATGCCGAGCCCTATCGCCACTGGCTGCTTTCGGACATGTTTCCGACGGATCTGCTGAAGGATATTCAGGCGCTGGATTATCCTAAACCGGATCTTGGCGGCGTATCGGGCACGCGCGAGGTTCACAACAAGAGCCGGCACTATTTCGACCAGCCGAATATCGCGAAACATGCGTGCTGCGCAGCCGTCGCTGAAGCCTTTCAGTCACCCGAAGTTGCCGCAGTCATCCAGGACACTTTCGGCACCAATATCGAGGGCTCGAGCCTGCGCATCGAATTCGCGCAGGATATCGATGGTTTCTGGCTGGAGCCGCACACCGATATCGGCGTCAAGCTGTTCACCCTGCTGATCTATCTCTCCGATGGCCCCGGCCATGACGAGCTCGGAACCGATATCTACGCCTCGAAGGACGAGCATGTCGGCCGCTCGCCCTTCGCGCCGAACTACGCGATGATCTTCGTGCCGTCCACCAACACCTGGCACGGCTTCGAAAAGCGGCCGATCCAGGGCGTGCGCAAATCGCTGATCATCAATTACGTGACGCCGGAATGGCGCGCCCGCGAACAGCTCGCCTATCCCGACCAGCCGATCACGGTCGCCTGAGGGCGAGGCGTTTCAGCCCCAATCTCCCCCCTTGAGGCAGGGCTATCGCATATTGTGTAGCAGCTTGCTCCCAATACTCTCTCCCGCTGGCGGGAGAGATGCCCCGAAAGGGGCAGTGAGGGTGGAGCAGCGTCCCAGAGCTGTGACGCCGTCTCCGGGGATAGACTCCCCCCTCACTGTCGCTGTCGCGACATCTCTCCCCTCCGGGGCCAGGGCTATCGCATATGAGCGATCATTGAGATTAGGAAGGTATCGTCCCATCCGGCTTTTTTCATT
>NZ_DEPM01000135.1:0-4066 GCF_002358775.1 Martelella sp. UBA3392 | reverse complement strand
GCGCCACCCTCACTGCCCCTTTCGGGGCATCTCTCCCGCCAGCGGGAGAGAATATTGGGAGCAAGACCCCACGCCCACACGCACCGGCCCCACTTCTCAAGTGGCGAGGTAGCGGGCTGGCTGTGCGGTGGCTTGCACCCTCCAGACGCTGCCGGGCCCATCCGCCCGCCTGCGCCTGAGCGAGAGGACCGCCCCCGTGCTGATGTCCTCCTCAGAACGCCGCCGCAGCTATGGCTACGGCATCGCCGCCCTTGCAAGCGTGATCGGCTTCATCGCGATCGCCATTGTCGCGCTCTCCGGTTTCGGGCGGCTGCAGGCTTCGCTCGCGGTGTTCGACGAGCCCTATGTCTGGCGCATCCTGCGTTTCACGCTGTGGCAGGCCACGCTGTCGACGCTGATTTCGGTGGCGCTGGCCATCCCGGTCGCGCTGGCGCTGGCGCGGCGGCCGCATTTTCCGGGCCGGCTGTGGATCGTGCGGCTGATGGCGGTGCCGCTCGGCCTGCCGGTGCTGATCGGCGCGCTGGGGCTGATCGGCATCTGGGGCCGGCAGGGGATATTCAACGATCTGCTGACGCTCGCGGGCTTCGGTCGCCCGCTCCAGATATATGGGCTGCAGGGCATTCTGCTGGCCCATGTCTATTTCAACCTGCCGCTCGCCGCCCGCCTGTTTCTGGCGGGGCTGGAGCGGGTGCCGCAGGAATATTTCAAATCGGCGGCGATGCTTGACATGCCCGGCCGCGCGGTGTTCCGCTTCGTCGAATGGCCGGTGATCGCGCCGCTGATCGCCGGCGTCGCCGGGCTGATCTTCATGCTGTGCGCCACCTCGTTCACGCTGGTGCTGATATTGGGCGGCGGGCCGGCGGCGACCACGATCGAGGTCGCGATCTATCAGGCGCTGCGCTTCGATTTCAATCCCGCCCGCGCCGTCGCCCTTGCCGGCATGCAGATCGGGCTGACCGGTCTGGTGCTGATCGCGCTGGCCTTCCTGCCCAAGGCCAGCGATCCCGGCACCAGCGCCGACACCGCGCTTGCCCGTCCGGACGGCGCCGGACGGTTCAAGGCGCTGGCCGATGCCGGCATCATCGCGCTTTTCACGATCGCCCTCGCGCTGCCGCTCGCCATGATCGTCATCAAGGGTGTGGAGGCCGACCTCGTCAAGTTGCTCGGTGAACGAATTTTTCTGCGGGCGACGGCGACAAGCCTTGCGATTGCGGTTGCCGCCGCATTGGTTTCGCTCGCCGTGGCGCTCGCCTTCATCACGGCAACCGGGGCGGTTACTGCGGCAAAACATCCGAGTGTAGCCGAGAAAGGTTTCAGCGCGACGATGGCGGCGATGGGGTCGCTGGTGCTGCTGGTGCCGCCGATCGTGCTGGGAACAGGCTGGTTTCTGCTGCTGCGCCCCTTCGGGCTGACAGATGCGGCCGCGCCGCTGGTGGTCGCCGGCATCAATGCGCTGATGGCGCTGCCCTTTGTGCTGCGCGTGCTGCAGCCGGCGATCGCGGTTCACAGGGCGCGCACCGCGCGGCTTGCGGCAAGTCTCGGTCTTTCCGGTTTCGCCCGACTCAGGATCGTCGACTGGCCGGGGCTCAAACGCTCGCTTCTGACCGCGCTGTCCTTCGCCATGGCGCTGTCGCTCGGCGATCTCGGCGCCGTGGCGCTGTTCGGCGGCGATGATCTCACCACCCTGCCCTGGCTGCTCTACAGCCGGCTCGGCAGCTACCGCACGGCGGATGCCAACGGGCTGGCGCTGATCCTCGGCGCGATCTGCCTTATCCTGATGGTCGCCGGCACCCGCCGGCAGGCCGCGCGATGAAAGGGAAAGCGACCATGCCCGTCGATATCACGCTTGACGATGTTGCCCTGAGGCTCGGCGACAAGGACTTCCTCTTCGACGGCCAGATCGAGGGCGCGAAAGTGAGCGCGGTGACCGGCCGCTCCGGCTCCGGCAAGACGACGCTGCTCAACCTGATCGCCGGCTTCGAGAAGCCCGACAGCGGCGAAATCCTGATTGCCGGGGAGCGAATGAATGCGTTGCACGTGGCCGATCGCCCGGTGACGGTGGTGTTTCAGGAAAACAACCTGTTTGCCCATCTCGATATCTTCACCAATGTCGGCCTCGGCCTGGACCCGGCGCTGAGGCTCGACGAGGCCGGACGGGAGGAAGTGCGCGACGCGTTGAAACGAGTCGGGCTTGAAGGCTATGACGGGCGCAAGCCCGCGACATTATCGGGCGGCGAACGCCAGCGCGCCGCCTTTGCCCGAGCGCTGGTGCGCGACCGGCCGGTTCTGCTGCTCGACGAGCCATTCGCGGCGCTCGATCCCGATATGCGCGGCGAGATGGGCAGGCTGCTGCTTGAACTTCACCGCGAATCCGGCAATACCGTCGTTATCGTCTCGCATGAGCCGGACGAGGTGGAGGCGATCGCCGACCACCGGTTGGTTGTCGAGGACGGGCAACTTTCCGCGCGCTATTGACCCTTGGCGTGCGGAACGTCAAATATGATAGAGTGAAACAAGCGCCGGGCGGCTTTCGCCGGACCGCAGTGATCAGGGACGCGTTCATCCGGACGCGACAGGCATGGTGAATAAGGTCGGCCGCGGCCTCACGCAAGATAGACGCAGGCGCTTCCTGCCGGGAGTGCGGCCATCCGTGTTCGTACTGATCGCGGCGCTGGGGCTTGCCTCGTGCCAGACCAACGACACATTTTTCATCCTGCCGGAGACCCCGGCAAGCGCCGAACAGACCGTCGACGCGCTGACCCGCAACGATCCGAATGCGGCGATGGGCGCGCGCGAGCATCCGCGCATTCTCGAGACTTATGGCGGCCAGTACCGCGACCCGCAGGTGGAAAAACTGGTGGCGCGCGTCGCCGGGGCGCTGACGGCCGTTTCGGAAAATCCGCGCCAGACCTACCGGATCACCATCCTGAATTCGCCCAGCATCAACGCCTTCGCGCTGCCGGGCGGTTATCTCTACGTCACCCGCGGGCTTCTGGCGCTTGCCACTGATGCCTCCGAGATCGCCGCCGTGCTGTCGCACGAAATGGCGCATGTCACCGCCAATCACGGCATTGAACGCCAGCGCCGGGAGGAAGCGGAAGCGATTTCCAACGAGGTGATTTCCGAGGTTCTGCCGGGCAATCCTGAAGTCGACCAGATCGCCGCGCGCGGCAAGATGCGCCTTGCCGCCTTCTCGCGCCAGCAGGAACTGGAAGCCGACGCGATCGGCATCCGCATGCTGGCGGAAGCTGGCTACGACCCCTATGCCGCCTCGCGGTTCCTGCGCTCCATGGCGGCCTATGCGCAATATGAATCGGCGGGCGCGGAGGGCGAGAGCCTCGACTTCCTGTCAAGCCATCCCAACACGCCGCGCCGCGTCGAACTCGCCGCCCAGCAGGCCGCGCTCTATGCCAATGTCGGCCCAAGCGAGATCGGGCGCGATTATTTCCTGAACGGAATCAACGGACTGCTTTATGGCAGCAATCCTGAGCAGGGCTATATCCGCAACCGCGATTTCTATCATCCCAAGCTGCAGATCGCCTTCCAGGTGCCACCCGGTTTTGTGATGACAGACAAGGCCAATGCAGTGGTCGCCACCGGACCCGGCGATGTCGCGATCCGTTTCGACGGCGTGAAGGCCAATGGCCGGCGCGATCTCGAGGAATATATCAGAAGCGGCTGGGTGACGGGTCTGGTCGAAGGCTCGGTCCAGTCCACCACGGTAAACGGCATGCCGGCCGCGACCGCGAAGGCGGTTGCTGGCGACTGGGTGTTCGATGTTACGGTGATCCGCGACGGCGGCGATATCTATCGCCTGTTGACCGCCGCGCCGCGCGGCAGCGGCGCGCTGGAGGATACCGCCTTTTCCGTGCGGTCTTCGTTCCGCAAGCTTTCGCCCGCCGAAGCCTCCGATCTGAAACCTTTGCGGATTCGCATCGTCACCGTTCAGCCGGGCGACACGGTCGCCAGCCTCGCCGCGAAGATGATGGGTACAAACCGCAAGCTCGCCCTGTTCCAGGTGCTGAACGCGCTGCCGCCGGGGGCAACGCTCTCGGCGGGCGAGACG
>NZ_DEPM01000066.1:0-8800 GCF_002358775.1 Martelella sp. UBA3392 | reverse complement strand
CATCCCGGCAAATCAAATGTCATGATGTTTGCGTTGTATTTGCATTCAAGTTCTTGAGGAGCGGCGCGTTGGTCGGCCTTTTCGGCACCGGTCTGTCTTTGACCACCGGCTCGATATCACCGGATTATAACGACATTACAACGGCATTGACCGTCGAGGCCGCATTGACGCCGGCCCGGGGCGAGGCGTTGCGCGCGACCCCGCTCGTCGGCGTCGACGACATCGTGTCGCAGGGCCAGCCCTTGCTCGGCCTGCGCAATGCGCCGGATATCCAACTGGTCGCCCCGATGGCCGGGCGCGTCGCCGCCATCGACCTGGAGCCCGGACGGCGGCTGACCCGGCTTTTGCTGTTCGCCGAGGACACCGGCGCGCGCTTTGCCCATGACGTTGGAGACGCCGAAAAGGATGCCGCCAGCCTGCGTTCGCTGCTCAAGGCATCCGGGCTCTGGCGCCGCATCCTGAGCCGCCCGTTCGGCCGTATGCCGGGGCCGGACGAGACACCGTCGGCGATCATCGTCATGGCGACCGACAGCAGGCCCGGCGCGCCCTCCCCGGTCCATGCATTGGAGGGCCGCGAGGAAGCGCTGGCTCGCGGGCTTTCGGCGCTCGGCTGTCTGGTTGGCGAGCGGCTGTTCTTCTGCGAGGCGGCGAAGATCGAGGCCGACCTGCCGCAGGTCGCGCGGCGCGTCAGGGTCGGCACGCTGCACCCGCTCGGCCTTGCCGGACTGCAGGTGCACCGGCTTGCGCCCGCCTCGCTGTACCAAAGGGTATGGGATATCCATGCCGAAGATGTCGCCGACATCGGCGAACTGATCGAGACCGGCATGGTGCCGGAAACGCGGCTGGTCTCCGTCACCGGCCCCGCGCTCACCGAACAGCGTCTGGTGCGCTGTCAGCCGGGCGCGGATATGCGCGGTCTCTGTCTCGGCTTCGTGCGGCCGGGGCCGCATCACATCATCGCGGGCTCGCATATCGACGGCCATCCGGGCCACTGGCTCGGCCCACGCGACCGGCAGGTGACCGTGCTCGGCGACGATGCCGGCCATCGCCGGAACCACTGGTTTTCGGCAGCGCTGACCAAGGCGGCGCGGCCACTTCCGATCATCCCGACCGCAGCGCTCGAACAGGCGCTGGGCGGCGATATTCCGGCCGTCGCGCTGATCCGCGCGCTTTCGGCCGGCGATCAGGAGACCGCCACCCGCCTCGGCGCGCTATCGCTGGTGGAGGAAGATCTGGCGCTCGCCGATTACGTGACCGCGGCCGAGCCGAGCCTCTCCACCCAGCTTCGCGTGCTCTTGAACCGGATCGAGCAGGAAGAGGTGGCGGCATGACCCATGGCCCGATGCGGGGAATGTGGGACCGCGAGACTGTCGCCCTGCTGCTGCTGGCGGCGGTGATGCCGATCGCCCTTGCTTGGCTCTGGTATGGCGGCATGGATGCCGCGCTGCGGCTGGTTCTGGCGCTCGTCATTTCCGGTCTGTGGCATCTGATCTTCATGCTGGCGCGCGCCCAGCCGCCATCCTTCGCCGGCGCGCTGACGGCGCTTGCCGTCGCGATCCTTGCGCCGGAGGAACTCGGCTTCGTGCCCTTCGTGCTCGGCATCAGCTTCGGTTCGGTGATGGCGGAACTGGTGTTCGGCGGCTGGGGGCGCAATATCCTGAACCCGGCGACCGTGACGCTCGCCTTTCTCGGCTTCGGCTTCGTCACCGCGCCCTGGCCGGATATCCACCTGCCAATCGCCTGGGCGGCGATCCCGGCAGCGATCATCGGCATGTTCTTCGGCGTCATGCCGGCCCGGGTCATTCTTGGCGCGACGGCGGTGATGGCGGCCGGACTTATCGCCGGCATGCCACTGCAACCGGCGCTGCCGGCCTTCGCGCTGGTGCTGGTGCTGCTGGTGGCCGACCCCGTAGCAAGCGCCTCGACGCGGCTTGGCGGCTGGCTGAGCGGCGGCATTTTCGCCGCCCTCGTCATCATGTTCACGCTCAACTGGGAGGGCGCTTCGCCGGTGCGTGTGGCGGTTTCGGCAGCACTTCTCGCCTCGCTTCTCGCCCCGCTTCTGGATGAAGCGGCGATCGCCCTCTGGCATGCCCGCAGGAGAAAACGTCATGGCTGACCTGAACCCGATTTCGGCATGGCGCCGTTTTCTGGCCCTGCCCAACGAGAACCGCTTCAAGACGGTGGCGATCGCCTTCATCGTGTCGGCCGTCTGCGCGCTGATGGTGAGCGGCGCGACCGTGGTGCTGCGCCCGATCCAGGCGGCAAACCGCGCCGCCGAGCAGCAGGCCCGGCTGGAGGCGCTGGTGGCGGGCATTCCCGGCATGACCCAGCTTCTGGAGCAATCCGGCGGCGCGCTTTCCACCGTCGTCGTCAACCTGCCCAAGGGCCGGGCCGCCGACGACATCACGCCCGAAACCCTGCCGGCGGCACTCGACAACGCCGCCAACTGGAAGACGCTGACGCCGGGCGAGGATACCGCCGGCATCGGTCGCCGCCCGGATTTCGTGCAGATTTACCTGCTGCGCAATGATGCCGGCGATATCGAACTGGCTCTACTGCCGATCAGCGGCGCGGGCTATGTCGGCCCGATCAACGGCATTCTGGCGCTTAACGGCGACATGAACACGATCGCCGGCCTTGCGATCACCAACCAGGTCGAGACCCCCGGTCTGGGCGGGCGGATCGAGGAGCCCGCCTTCCTCGCCCAGTTCGCCGGCACGGAAATTGCCGATCCATCGGGCAATATCCGCTTCGCCGTCGCCCACGGCAAGGCGGGCAATGCCTACGAAGTCGACGGCATCACCGGCGCCACCCGGACCTCGAACGCACTGACCAGAACGATCCGCTTCTGGCTCGGTCCGGATGGCTACGGCCCGCTGATCGCGGCGATCAAGCGCGGGGAGTTCTGATATGGCCAAGCCCATCAGCCTGTGGACGACGCTGACGGAGCCGCTGATCCGGCAAAACCCGGTGACCCTGCAGATCCTCGGCATCTGCTCGGCGCTGGCGGTGACCACATCGGTTGTCACCGCCGTCACCATGTCGGCATCGCTGACGATCGTGATCGTGCTCTCGGCCCTGCTAGTGAGCCTGATCCGCCGCCACATTCCCGATTCGATCCGGCTGATCGTGCAGATCGTGATCGTCGCCTCGCTGGTGATCGTCATCGACCAGTTCCTGCAGGCCTATTTCTTCGACATCAGCAAGCGGCTGTCGGTGTTTGTCAGCCTGATCACCACCAATTGCCTTGTGCTGGGGCGCACCGAATCCTTTTCGCGAAACAACCCGCCGCTGCCGTCAATGGTCGACGCGCTCGGCAACGGGCTCGGCTATTCGCTGGTGCTGATCGTCATCGGCGCGCTGCGTGAACTGTTCGGCACCGGCAAGCTGCTGGGCTATCAACTCTTCGCCACGACCGACCAGGGCGGTTGGTTCGAGCCGCTGAACCTGATGCTGCTCGCGCCCAGCGCCTTCTTCCTGATCGGCGGGCTCGTGTGGGCGATCCGTTCCGTGCTGCCGGAACAGGTTGAAGCCGCCGAGTTCACGCCCCCGGACACAGAGGAGGCAGGCCGATGAGCGAGCTTGCAGGCCTCTTCCTGAGCGCGGCCTTCGTCGAGAACATGGCGCTGACGCTGTTTCTCGGGCTCTGCACCTTTCTGGCGCTGTCGCGGCGCACGGGTTCAGCCCTCGGCCTCGGCATAGCGGTGGTGGCGGTGATGGGCGTCACCATGCCGCTCAACAACCTGATCTACAACGCGTTTCTCAGACCCGGCGCATGGTCCTGGGCGGGCATGCCGGATACCGATCTTTCCTATCTGAAGCTGATCGCCTTCATCGGCGTGATCGCGGCCGTGGTGCAACTCGTCGAAATGGTGCTTGACCGGTTCTTTCCGGCAATCCATGCCTCGTTCGGCGTGTTCCTGCCGCTGCTAACGGTGAACTGCGCCATTCTCGCCGGCAGCCTGTTCATGGTCGAGCGGGACTACAACCTGGCGGAATCGACCGTGTTCGGGCTTGGCGCGGGCTTCGGTTTCGGGGTTGCCGTGGTCATGCTCGCCGCGATTCGCGCCCGGCTTGCCTATGCCGATCTGCCGAAAGGTCTGCGCGGGCTGGGGATCACCTTCACCATTGCCGGCATGATGTCGCTCGGCTTCTCGGCCTTTGCCCAGATGGTGACGCCATGAGCGAGATCGTGCTTGCCGCCGTCATCGTCGTCGCTCTGGTCGTGATCCTCACGCTGGCACTGCTGATAACCCGCACGCGTCTCATCCCGGCTGAAACGATCAGGATCAGCGTGAACGGCACCATGACGCTTGAGGCCCAACGCGGCGACCGGCTGCTCGGCGTACTGCACCGCGCGGGCATCGGCATTCCCGCCGCCTGCGGCGGCTCCGGCACGTGCGGGCTTTGCCGCGTCCATGTCGAGGGCGAAGGCGCGGGCGAACCGCAGGCGACCGAACGCGGCGTGCTGTCGGCCGCCGAGCGCCGCTCCCACATGCGCCTTGCCTGCCAGACCGCGTTGCGCGGCCCCTGCGCCGTCACGGTGCCGCAGGACTTCGTCGGCGCGACCGGCTTCACCTGCACCGTGGTTTCCAACACCATGAAGGCGCCGCTGATCCGCGAGCTTGTGCTCAAGCTACCCGAGGGCCAGCCCTTCGATTATCGCGCCGGCGGTTTCATGCAACTCACCGCGCCGCCCTACCGGCTCGATTTCCACGATATCGAAATCGACGAGGCCTTCACCGATTCCTGGCGCATTGCCGGCTGGCCGGAAATGACGGGAAGCTCCGATAGCCCGGTCACGCGCGCCTATTCGATCGCCAACCGCCCGCGCGACGCAGCGGAAGGCCGCGCCGTGTTCAACATAAGGCTCGCCGCCCCGCCGCCAGGCCGCGAGCAGGAGATCCCGCCGGGCATCGTCTCGTCCTATCTGTTCGCGCTGAAGCCGGGCGACGAGGTACAGGCTTCCGGCCCGTTCGGCGAATTCCACGTGCAGCCGACCGAACGCGAAATGGTGTTCATCGGCGGCGGCGTCGGCATGGCGCCGCTGAGGGCCATGATCCACGAACAGATCGGCAAGGGCACGACGCGGAAGATGCGCTATTTCTACGGCGCCCGCTCGCTCGCCGACCTGTTCTATGTCGAGGAATTCGACGCGATCGCCGCCGCGCATCCGAACTTCTCGTGGACGCCGGCGCTGTCGGACCCTGCCCCCGGCGACCGCTGGACGGGCGCGACGGGCTTCATCCACGATAATGTCCGCGCCGCGATGCAGAAGCACCCCGCGCCGGAGGACTGCGAATATTATCTCTGCGGCCCGCCGGTGATGATCTCGGCGGTGCTGGCGACGCTGGCCCGGCTCGGCGTCGAGCCGCAATCCATTTTCAACGACGATTTCGGAGTCTGAGCCATGACCGCATATCTGATCCGCCGTCATCTTCTCGCCGCCGCCGGCGCTGCCGGCTGCGCCCTCGCCGCCCCCGGCCTGCTGCGCGCGACCCCTGCGACACGGCACGTGACCGGCACGGCCTTCGCCTCCGACTGGAGCGTGACGCTGGCCGATGACGCCGATGCGAGCCAGTTTAAACCGCGCTTCGACCGGCTGCTCGCCGGCATCGACCGGATGATGTCGCCCTGGCGCGCCGACAGCGAGATCACCGGTTTCAACACGGAGAAGGGCGAAACCGTCCGGATTTCCAACGAAACGGCGTTCACGGCAGAGGCCGCGCTTGCCATGGCGTCGGCAAGCGATGGCTGGTTCGACCCGACCATCGGCCCGATCGTCGCCCGCTACGGCTTCGGCCCCATCGAAGGCAATGTCGGCCCCGAGGATGAGGAAGTGCCGCGCTGGCGTTCGCTCGCCGTCGAAGGCGACCGTCTGGTCAAGCGCGCGCCGGGCCTCACCATGGACCTTTGCGGCATCGCCAAGGGCCGGGCGTTGGACCTGATGGCGCTGGAATTGCGCAAAGGCGGCCATGAGGATTTCCTGATCGCCATCAGCGGCGAACTCCTGTCCAGCGGCCGCCACCCCGAGGGCCGGCCATGGCAGGTGGCGGTGGAAAACCCGCGCATCGAGGCCAATGGCGCGTTCGCCGTGCTGGGGCTCGACAATGCGGCGATCGCGACCTCGGGCTTGAGAGCGCAGAGCTACGACCTTGGCGACACGCGCTACAGCCACATCATCGATCCCTACAGCGCCCGCCCGGTCGAGGGCGCAATCGCCTCCGTCTCGGTGATCGCCCCGGATGCGATGACCGCCGATGGCTGGGCGACGGCGCTGACGGCGGCAGGGGCTGAAGGCCCGGCACTGGCGAGACGCCGTGGCATCTCCGCACTGTTCCTGTTTCATGACGGGACCGGTCTCAGAAGCGAAAGCGTGAACGGTTTCGACCGTTTTCTGCTATAAAGGGGCAAGGAGGCGGTAATGGAAATCGTTCTGGCAATCGGCATTTTCGCGCTGGTGGCGGCCGGGCTCGGACTCGGGCTGATGATGGGTCGCGGGCCACTGAAGGGCTCCTGCGGCGGCATGGCCTGCCTCAAGGACGTCGCCTGCGAGGGCTGCCCGCACCGGGCGGAAAAGGAGGCGCAGTGACCGGCACCATCGAAGACATCACTCGCGCCGATGCGCTGACGGTGACGCCGGACATGGCGATCCGCCGCGCGGTGGCGCTTCTGGTGGAAAAGAGGGCCGCCGGCGCGCCCGTGATCGATGACACCGGCACGCTTTGCGGTCTTCTGACCCAGAAGGACTGTTTCCGCCCGACGCTGCAGGCGAGCTATTATCAGGAATGGAAAGGCACCGTCGGCGACTACATGACAACCACGCTGGTGACCCTGCCGGCCAGCGCCGACCTGATGACCGCCGCCGAAGCCTTCCTCGAACATCCGCACCGCATTTTCCCCGTCGTCGACGGCGACCGCCTCGTCGGCCTCATCCGCCGCTCGGACGTGCTGGCAGCGCTTGTGCGCCTGAGCAACTGAGGCGTTTCGCCGAGGGTCCGGAACCCTCGGCAATCGAGACATGGTCCTCTTGAGGGTCGACATCGGGCCTGCGTTTCGCGATATCATGCGCGCGTCGGCTTCAGGGCCGCCATGACAGCAGGACCTTCCCATGAAAGATTATTTCATCGGCATCGATGCCGGTTCATCCCTTCTCAAATGCGCAGTGTTCGACCGCACCGGGCGGCAATTGAGCGAGGCCAAAGAGCGCACGCCGATCGACCGGCCGAAGCCCGGTTTCAGCGAACTCGACCCGGCGCGTTCATGGCAGGCGGCGAAGACGGTGGTCGCCGAGGCGGTGCGGGTAAGCGGCATTGCGCCCGCCGATTTCGGCGGCATCGGGCTTTCCGCCGCCATGGTTGGGGCCTGGGTGGTGGATGCCCACGGAGAGGCGCTGAGACCCGGCATCATTTGGGAAGACAGCCGCAGCCAGCCGATCATCGACGAGATGATGGCAAAGGACCCCGATGTGATGAGCCGGATTTTCGACAGCTCCGGCTCGGTCATGCAGCAGGGCTGCACGCTGCCGGTGCTGTCCTGGCTCGCCCGCCACGAAGCCGATGTACTGAAACGCGCGGCCCATGTGTTCGGTTACAAGGATTTCCTCCGCATGAAGCTCACCGGGCTTGCCGCCACCGACCGGGTGGAAGCCTCCGTCAGCCCCGGCGACGCCAGGGCCCGCACCCACAGCGACGCGATGATTGCGCTGTTCGGGCTCGACGACTGGCGGCATCTTCTGCCGGAGGTGCGCGATTCCGAAACGGTGCATGGCGGGCTTCTCGCCGACGTTGCGGCCGAGCTCGGCCTGCCCGCCGGCCTGCCGGTGGCGATCGGGGCGGGCGATGTGGCGGCGACCGTGATCGGCGCGGGCGGGCTGGTGCCCGGCTCCGTCACCGCCGTGCTCGGCACCACCGGCATGGTCGGGCGCTGCCTCGATAAGCCGCTGTTCGAGCCGCGCGACATGGGACTGTTGTTCACCCTGCCCGGCCATTGTTGGTACCGTTCCATGGTCAATGTGGCGGGCACGCTCAATCTCGACTGGGCGATCGATTCGCTCGCTCCGGACCTCAGAGCCCGATCGGATTGCTATCCCTTCATCAACGACATGGTCGCGGCGGTGGAGAAAGGCGCGGAGGGCGTGACCTACCTGCCCTATCTCAGCGAGAGCGGCATCATCGCGCCGGTCGTGGACGCCAGTGCGCGAGCGGGTTTTTCGGGCCTCACGCCCCGTCATGGCCGGCCCGCGCTGTTTCGCGCGGTGTTCGAGGGCGTCGCCTTCGCCTTTGCCGATCTCTTTGAAGTGCTGGGCTCGCCGGAAGGGCGAATCGTGCTCACCGGCGGGGGCGCGCAGAGCCCGCTCTGGTGCCAGATGATTGCCGACGTCACCGAACGCGCGCTGTTCGTGCCGGACGGCACCCAGTTCGGCGCGCGCGGCGCGGCGCTGCTGGCGGCGACGGCCACCGGCGTTTTCCCCGATATCCGCTCCGCCTCGGCTGCGATGGCGGGCGATGGGCGAGAGTACCAGCCGGATGCCGACTCGACTGCTGCCTATGCGCCCGCCCTGCAGCGCTACCGCGCCCGGCGCGATGCCGCGCTTCGAAAGGCGAGCTGAGCGCAGCCGTATTTTCCGCTTGCCTTTTCCAAACTGGTATATACCATTATATGCATGGTATAGACCGCAAGGATGAGCCGTGACCGGAGAAGACGCCCCGCAATATCTGCAGATCGCCGACAGCCTGGCGGCGGAGATCGTCGCCGGCCGGCTGAAGGCCGGGCAGAAGATCGCCTCCGAGCGCGCCAT
>NZ_DEPM01000221.1:3149-3838 GCF_002358775.1 Martelella sp. UBA3392 | reverse complement strand
TCCCCCTCAAGGGGGGAGATTATGAGCTGCGACGCTTCTGCCATCACAAAGACCACGGAAAACTGAAAGGCTTGCCCCTCAGCCCGCGCGCTGCCGATCCTCCGCCTGCGCCGCCAGCATGACGCGGCAACTGAACACCGCGCCTGCGTGCAATAAACGGTTCGCAGCAATGCCTGCCGTTTTTTTGGTTTGGGGTGAATCTCACCAACCACCAAACAATCTCCCCCCTTGAGGGGGAGATGCCCCGATAGGGGCAGAGAGGGGTGAAACTTATCCGAGAGCACGGAGACTGCGGCTTTTAGGGCTCACGCCCTTTACCCCTCTCTGTCGCGTTCGCGACATCTCCCCCTCAAGGGGGGAGATTGTAGGCTGCGGCGTTTCTGCCCGTCGCAAAGGCCGAAAGAAACTGAGAAGCTTGCCCCTCAGCCCGTCCGCTTCCTATCCTCGGCCTGCGCCGCCAGCATCGCCCGGACCTCCGCGACGAGATCGCCTTCCGGCACGGTCTTCTGGGCCACGCGGGCCTCGCGCCATTCGGCGTTGTCCTCGATCTCGCCGGACAAGCGCTTGCCCTCGATCAGGTCTTTGATCTGGACGACGCCCTCGGCGCGCTCGTCACCGCCCTGGATGATCGCGATCGGGCAACCGCGGCGATCGGCATATTTGAGCTGGTTGCCGAATTTCTTCCAGTT
>NZ_DEPM01000221.1:0-2754 GCF_002358775.1 Martelella sp. UBA3392 | reverse complement strand
GCCTCGGCATCGCCATCCATGACGGTGACCAGAACCGGCTCGATGATCTCGGTCGCGCCGAGCTTGCCGAGGTTCTTCAGCGCCGTCATCAGCCGCGACACGCCGATGGAAAAGCCCGTCGCCGGCACCGGCTGGCCCATGAAGCGCGACACCAGCCCATCATACCGCCCACCGCCGCCGACCGAGCCGAACACGACCTTTTCACCTTTTTCGTTGGTGACGTCGAAAGTGAGCTCGGCTTCGTAGACGGGGCCAGTGTAGTATTCGAGGCCGCGGACGACTGAGGGGTCAATTCTTATGCGCTTTGTACCATAGCCAGCGCTGGTAATTATCTTCTCAATATGATCAAGTTCGGCCAAAGCCTGATCTATTTTCTCATTGCGCAAATTTCGGCATCGATCACGTAACCCTTCGATGGTTTTGTAGTTACTTAGCCACCCCTCAACACCTGTGCGCTGCTGCTTAGGCGGCTCGTCAAATGTGGCCCGCATTTCTCCAAACCAAAACTCATCTCCGTCCACACCGACTTCGTCCCGAAAAAAGACTGCACCGGCCATAGGTTCGAGAAGAGGCAGGACAGTAGAAATCTGATCCGCGTCCAGACCCGCGCCCTTCGTAAAGTCGCCGCTTTCATCCTTGCGGCCCTCGCCCAGCAGAAGCTTCACGCCCTCGACCCCAAACTTATCCAGCTTGTCGATCGCCCGCAGCACCGTCAGCCGCTGCGCCGCATTCTCCTCGCCGCCAAGGCCGATCGCCTCCAGCACCCCATCCAGCACCTTCCGGTTATTCACCCGGATCACATAATCCCCGCGCGCAATGCCGAGCGTTTCCATCGTATCCGCCATCATCATGCACATTTCGGCATCGGTCTGGACGCCCGGCGCGCCAACGACGTCGGCGTCGAACTGCATGAACTGGCGGAAGCGGCCGGGGCCGGGCTTTTCGTTGCGGAACACGTAGCCGGCGCGATAGGTGCGGTAGGGAAGCTGGATGTCGTTGAAGTTTTCGGCGACATGGCGGGCGAGCGGCGCGGTCAGGTCGTAGCGCAGGCTCATCCACTGGTCGTCATCGTCCTGGAGCGAGAACACGCCCTCGTTCGGGCGGTCGCTGTCCGGCAGGAATTTGCCCAGCGCATCGGTATATTCGAACATCGGCGTTTCCACCGGATCGAAGCCGTAGTTCTCGTAGACCGCCTTGATCTTCGCCACCATTTCCTCGGTCGCGCGGATATCGGCGGCGGAGCGGTCGCCAAAGCCGCGCGGCAGGCGGGCCTTCAACTTCTGCGGTTTCTTCTTCTTGTCGCTCATGGTTGACCTATCCGGAACACAGCTTCATTTTTCCGGCCCTGATTAACGGATCGCCGGAAGTCCGGCAAGCGCCAAGGCGGTCGCCGGCCAAGCGGCGGCGGCGAAAAGGAGGACCGATCGTGATCACAACCACACCCCTGCCTGAACTCGTCTGCATCGGCCTGACGGTGCGCGGCGCGTGGCACCACCTGCCGAAATCGGTTCCCGCCGGCTGGCAGAGGCTGTTCGTCGCCGCCCCGGAGGCCGCGAACTTTCTGGAGGTCTCCCGCAGGCAGGAAGATGGCACCTATGCCGAGTTTCTCGGCTTTCTGGCCGCCGGCAAGACCGAGATACCGAACGGCCTGGAACGCCATGTGGTCGCGCCCGGACGCTATCTTCGCCTTCGCCATGACGGGCCGCTTGCGGACATTGCCGGGGGCTTCGCGCGCCTGCACGCCCATGCCGAAGCGGCGGGCATGACGGCCGGCGCCCTGAAACTCGATTTCGGCTACCGGCGCGGCCTGCCCGATACGCCGCACGAGCTTTATCTGGAGATCGCGCCGGAACCGCTGGCCCTTGGCGGCAGCGCATCGGGCTGAGCCTCGATGCTGAAGGCCACCAGCGCGGCCGCCGCCTTGCTCAGATGCCGTTCCTTGTGGCTCAGAAGCTGGAACGCGCGCGAGGGCAGGTCGAAATCGAGGCGCTTCAGCCCGCCCGACGCAAGCCAGGGCGCGGCCACCGCGCCGGAAACCGCCGTCGCGGCCCGGCCCGAGCGCACCGCCGAAAGCACCGCCTCGTTGGAGGGCAACACCATCACCACGTCGAGATCTGCGGCGGCGATGCCGAAGCCCGCCATCGCATGCTCGAACTCGAAGCGCGTGCCGGAGCCCTCCTCGCGCAGCACGAAGCCGGTCGCCGCGACCAGTTCCGCCGCCGTCACCGCGCGGCCATCGGCCAGCGGATGGCCGGGGCCGACCACCACCATCAGCGCGTCATCGGTCAGGTGCCGCTTCCTGAGTCGCGGATTGTCGAGCGTGCCCTCGATATAGCCGAGCTCCGCCTCGCCCTTCGCCACCGCGTCGGCCACCGTGGTGGTGTTGCCGATGGCGAGTTTGAGTTCGATGCCGGGATAGCGCGCGTGAAACCGCATCAGCACTTCCGGCAGCCAGTAGCTGGCAATCGTCTGGCTGGCATAGACCGAAAGCTGCCCGCGCTCCAGCCCGCCGAGTTCGCCCAGCACCTGCTCGGCGGAACGGATGCGGGCGAGGGCTGCGCGGGCCTCCTCCAGAAACACCCGGCCCTCCGCCGTCAGCACCAGGCCCCGGCCGACGCGGTCGAACAGCGCCACCTGATAGAAGTCCTCGAGCTTGCGCAGCGCGCTCGACACCGCCGATGGCGTCAGGCGCAGCGCCTCGGCCGCCCGGGTCAGGTGTTCGCGCTCGGCCACGGCCACGAACACGACGAGTTG
>NZ_DEPM01000114.1:0-7058 GCF_002358775.1 Martelella sp. UBA3392 | reverse complement strand
TACAATATCCTGCTGGAAGAATCCCGCGCGGTGGCCGCGGCGCTGATAGCGGTATAGTCTCAAGCGGCCTCGCCCTGATACCGGAGAAACCATTGGCCGAAGCAAAACAAGGGCCGGACCCGTTGCTCGCCGAGCTTCGCGAGGCCGATCGCGACCGCTATCTCGCCGTGCTGCTTTCACCCGAAGAGCATCGCCCGGCGCTGACGGCGCTCTATCTGTTCAATGCCGAACTGGCCCGGGTGCGCGAGCGGATCAGCGAGCCGCTGCCGGGCGAGGTGCGCCTGCAATACTGGCGCGACCTGCTTGCGGGCAGCGGCCATGGCGAGAGCCAGGGCAACCCCTTGGCTGCCCGCTTGTTGCAGACTCTCGAAACATACCGCCTGCCGGCAGCCCCGCTGATCGGCATGAGCGAGGCGCGGATCTTCGATCTCTATGACGATCCGATGGGCAGTCTTTCCGAATTCGAAGGCTATGCCGGCGAAACTGCTTCCGCCCTGATCCAGCTTGCAAGCCTGGTGCTCGACAGCGAAAAGGCCGCCGCCGCTTCGACCGCAGCCGGTCATGCCGGCGTGGCGCAGGCGGTGGCGGGCTCGCTGCTCTTGATGAGCCGGCATCGCGCCAATGGCCAGGTCTTCATCCCGACCGAAATCCTGTCGGCGACGGGGCTCGACCGCGAATCATTCCTGATCGCCAGCGATCGCGATCGCGTGGGCAACGCAATCCGCGCCTTTGCCGGGTTCGGGCGCTCCCATCTGGAGAGATTCGAGGCGGAGGGCCCTGTTGCCAGGGAAATCGCGCCTGCCTATCTGCCGATATCGAGCTGCAAGAACATTCTTGTAAAGGCCGAGCGTTTGGGTGAAAATGTGCTCGATAACTCAATCCAGCCGCCACAGTGGAAGAGACAGTTCGCGATGATGCGCTCTTTGCTGTTTCGTAAGTTTTGATTTATATAACGCGTCGACCTTGGGTACTCCTGCCGGTTCCGGGCACAGGCTTTCAACCATTCAGCATTTCCGTCCGGAGGGCAGGGCGCGCGTGATGCAGCAGCAGAGGAAGTGGGCGGATGGAAACTTGGATATGGGTCGCAATCGCTATCGTGGCCGTCGTCGCAGCCTACTATTTTCTGCTCCGCCCCAAGAGCCAGCCGGCCGCCTCGGATGTCTCGGTCGACGAGACCTATAAATGGGCGGCGAGCGAATTCAGGCGCAGCTATCCCGATGAGAAGGTTGCTGCCGTGATCGGCGACAAGGAGATGGAAACCTTCTTCCTGCGGCTCGTCAATGGCAAGGTCGGCATTTACCGCTCACGGCGCGGCAAGGGGCAGGCGATCATCGTGGTGCAGAGCGAGTACCGTCTGCGGGCGCTGCCGGAGGCGAACGGTCTTCAGGTGGATTACCCAGAGGCGGATTTTTTCAGCGGAAATTACCTGTTTCAGACCGAACGCGATGCCGCCGACGTTTCCACCTGGATGCTCAACGCCCGCTGATCGTCTCCGGCTCCCTCTCAGCCCTCAAGCCAGGCCTTGCAGGCCGTGAGCGCGCGCGTTGCCATGAGTTGTTTCTTGACGCTGGATTTCGCCTTGCCGCGCGGCTTCTTGCCGGTTTCGGGATCGATCAGCGCGCCGGGCTCCAGTTCCGGAAACAGGCCGAAATTGACGTTCATCGGCTGGAACGAGCGCTTGCCGCCTTCTTCCTGATGGGCAAGATGCCCGCCGGTGACATGGCCGAGCAGCGCGCCGAGCGCCGTTTCCGGCGGCGGGACGATCGGCGTTTTGCCAAGACGCTCGGCGGCGGCGAACCGGCCGGCGAGAAGGCCGATGCCGGCGCTTTCCACATAGCCCTCGCAGCCGGTGATCTGGCCGGCGAACCGCAGACCCGGCCGGCCCTTCAGCACCAGCGTGCCGTCGAGCAGCACCGGCGAGTTCAGATAGGTGTTGCGGTGCAGGCCGCCGAGCCGTGCGAATTCTGCCTCGGCGAGGCCGGGGATCATCTGCAACACGTCCTTTTGCGCGCCATAGCGCAGCTTGGTCTGGAATCCGACCATGTTGTAGAGCGTACCGAGCGCGTTGTCCTGGCGAAGCTGGACGACGGCATAGGGCTTCACCTCGGGATTATGGGCATTGGTCAGGCCCATCGGCTTCATCGGCCCGTGGCGCAGCGTCTCGCGGCCGCGCTCGGCCATCACCTCGATCGGCAGGCAGCCGTCGAAATAGGGCGTGCCCTCCCACTCGTGGAAATCGGTCTTGTCGCCGGCGATCAGCGCGTCGATGAAGGCGTTGTATTGCGCCTCGTCCATCGGGCAGTTGATGTAGTCCTTGCCCGTGCCGCCGGGGCCGACCTTGTCATAGCGCGACTGGAACCAGCAGATATCCATGTCGATCGTGTCGCGGTAGACGATCGGCGCGATCGCGTCGAAGAAGGCAAGCGCCTCGCTGCCTGTCTTTTCCTGGATCGCTTCGGCGAGCGCCGGCGCGGTGAGGGGGCCGGTGGCGATGATCGCCTGGTCCCAGTCTTCCGGCGGCAGGGCCGCGACTTCCTCGCGCACGATCGTGACCAGAGGATGTTCGGCGAGCTTTGCCGTCACGGCGGCGGAAAAGCCGTCGCGATCGACCGCGAGCGCGCCGCCCGCCGGCACCTGGTGGGTATCCGCCGAGGCCATGATCAGCGATCCGGCAAGGCGCATTTCGGCATGGATCACACCCACCGCATTGCTGGTGGCATCATCGGAGCGGAACGAGTTGGAGCAGACCAGTTCGGCAAGGCCGTCGGTCTTGTGGGCGGCGGTCTCGCGCACGCCGCGCATTTCGTGCAGAATGACCGGGATACCGGCATTGGCGATCTGCCACGCGGCCTCGGAACCGGCAAGGCCGCCGCCGATGACATGAATGGGTTTGTGCTCGGACATGGGTGCCTCAATCAGACTGGAGTTCAGGGGGCTCATCGCGTTTCTGCGCGGCCGCGGCTCAATACCGCATTGCCCCTGCACATGCCAGAAGCCGCCGCCGCCGTCGAGGTCCGGCGCGCAGAAATCGCGGGAAGGGGCGGGGCGGAAAATTCTTGTCCCTCGTCAAACACGCGACATCTTTTATGAGGTAGGCTGTTGAAAGGCGCTTTGCAATTGTCAAACTATTGGAAGGGAAGCAGTGCCCGACGGATTTCGGCTGCCGGCGCAAGGCGGCGTCAAACCTGACGGGCTATCCGATTTAAAAAGCTTTGCCGCAGTGCGAGAAAAACTTGACTTATGTCATGTCGCCGGCGGCGGGGTTGCGGGATACCGATAGCGGTTCAGAATGACCTTCCACTTGAAAGGGGAAACCGACATGGAACAGATAACGCCAGACGCCACTCGAAATATTCTCGGGCAGGACGAACTCGATCTGATGAACAGATACTGGCAGGCGGCCAACTACCTGTCGGTCGGCCAGATCTATCTGATGGACAATCCCTTGCTGAAGGCGCCGCTTGCCGCCGAGCATGTGAAGCCGCGCCTGCTTGGCCACTGGGGCACGACGCCGGGTCTCAATTTCCTCTATGTGCACCTCAACCGCATCATCAAGAAACATGACGCGGACATGATCTATATCGCCGGCCCCGGTCACGGCGGGCCCGGCCTTGTCGCCAATGCCTATCTCGATGGGACCTATACCGAGGTCTATCCCGAAATCACCGAGGACGAGGAGGGCATGCAGAAACTGTTCAAGCAGTTCTCGTTCCCCGGCGGCATCCCAAGCCATGTCGCGCCGGAAACGCCCGGATCGATCCACGAGGGCGGCGAACTCGGCTATGCGCTGGTACACGCCTATGGCGCGGCCTTCGACAATCCGGAGCTGATCGTCGCCTGTGTTGTCGGCGATGGCGAGGCCGAGACCGGCCCGCTTGCGGCCTCGTGGCATTCGAACAAGTTCCTCAACCCGATCGTTGACGGCGCGGTGCTGCCGATCCTGCATCTCAACGGCTACAAGATCGCCAATCCGACGGTTCTCGCGCGCATGAAGAAGTCGGATCTCACCGACCTCTTCACCGGCTATGGCTACGAGCCCTTTTATGTGGAAGGCGACGATCCGGAATACATGCATCAGCGCATGGCCGAGGTGATGGAGGATTGCTACGCCCGCATCCGCGGAATCCAGGAGACGGCGCGGGCCGACGGCACGGTCTACGAGATGCCGCGCTGGCCGATGATCATCCTGCGCAGCCCCAAGGGCTGGACCGGGCCGAAATTCGTCGACAACAAGAAGGTCGAGAATTTCTGGCGCGCCCATCAGGTGCCGATCGCCGAAGCCCGCCAGAACGGCGAGCATCGCGCCCTGCTGGAAGAGTGGATGCGCGGCTATGTGCCCGAGAGACTGTTTGACGAAAGCGGCCGCCTTGTGCCCGAGCTGAAGGCGCTCGCGCCCGCAGGCAATCGCCGGATGAGCGCCAATCCGCACACCAATGGCGGCCTGTTGCGCAAGGAACTGAACATGCCCGATTTCCGGGCGCTCGCCGTCGATGTGAAGCAGCCGGGCGAGGTCATGGCCTCGGCCACCAAGCATCTCGGCATGCTGCTCGCCGAGGTGATGAAGCTCAACAAGGACGAGCGCAATTTCCGCCTGATGGGTCCGGACGAGACCGCTTCGAACCGGCTTCAGGACGTGTTCACCACGACCGACCGCGTGTGGATGGCCGACATTCTCGAATATGACGAGGGCATCGCCCGCGATGGCCGGGTCATGGAGGTGCTGAGCGAGCATCTGTGCCAGGGCTGGCTGGAAGGCTATCTGCTGACCGGGCGTCACGGCCTGTTCTCGTGCTACGAGGCGTTCATCCACATCATCGATTCGATGTTCAACCAGCATGCCAAATGGCTGAAGACCACCCGGACGATGCCGTGGCGCAAGCCGATCTCGTCGCTGAACTATCTTCTGACCTCGCATGTCTGGCGGCAGGACCATAACGGTTTCAGCCATCAGGATCCGGGCTTCGTCGACCATGTCGTCAACAAGAAGGCGGATGTGGTGCGCACCTATTTTCCACCGGATGCCAACACGCTGCTGTGGGTCGGCGACCATATCCTGCGCACCTATAACCGCGTCAACGTGGTGGTCGCGGGCAAGCAGCCGAGCCCGCAATGGCTGTCGATCGAGGAAGCGATCGTGCATTGCGAGGCCGGCCTTGGCGAGTGGCGCTGGGCCAGCAATGTGCCGGAAGGCGAGGAGCCCGACGTGGTGATGGCCGCCGCCGGCGACGTGCCGACGCTGGAAATGATGGCCGCCGTCGACCTCTTGCGCCAGAAGCTGCCGGAAATGAAGGTCAAGGTGGTCAACGTCGTCGACCTGATGGCCTTGCAGCCGAAGGAAGAGCATCCGCACGGGTTGCGCGATGCCGATTTCGACGCGATCTTCACCGAAAACAAGCCGGTGATCTTCGCCTATCACGGCTATCCGTGGCTGATCCATCGGCTGGCCTATCGCCGCCACAACCACAACAACATCCATGTGCGCGGCTATGTCGAGGAGGGCACCACGACGACGCCGTTCGACATGGTTGTCCTCAACCGCCTCGACCGCTACCATCTGGCCATCGATGCGATCGAGCGGGCTGGCGGGTTCGGCGAACGGGGTGCCGCGGCGATCAACTACCTGAACGACATGCGCGCAAGGCACCACGATTATGTGCGGGAGCATGGCGAGGACATGCCGGAAATCGCCGGCTGGAAGTGGCCCTATCCCAGGGGCTGATCCGCGGACCAGACAACACGCATGCCGCCGCCGCGACAGGCGGCGGTGTGCGCTACATTATGGAAAGTCATTATGAACGGCAGCATTCTGGCGCTGAACGCCGGTTCCTCCAGCCTCAAATTCCGTCTTTACGAAGTGCATGGCGAGCAGTTTTCTCTGATCCTGCGCGGCCAGTTCGACGGGCTCAACGCCACCCCGCATCTGACGGTCAAGGAGGCGAGCGGCAAGGAAATCGCCGATCTCGACCTGGTGCTGGAGGAGAATATGCGCGAGGACATGCTCGGGCGCATCTTCGAGATCATCGTGCCATACACCGTCAACAACCCGCTGCGCGCCGTCGGCCACCGCGTGCTGCATGGCGGTGAGCGGTTCTCGGCGCCGGTGCTGCTCGATGATGCCGTGCTCGATTACCTCGAGACGCTGGTGCCGATGGGGCCGCTGCACCAGCCCGCCAATCTGGCCTCGGTCAAGCTGTTCCGCAAGATCAGGCCGGACCTGCCGCAGGTCGCCTGTTTCGATACCGCCTTTCACGTCAATATCGACGAGCGAGCGGCGCGTTATCCGATCCCGCGCCGCTATGGCGACAAGGGCTATCGTCGCTTCGGCTTTCACGGCCTGTCCTATACCTATATCGCGGAACGCCTCCACCAGATTTCCGACTATCTGGCGCGCAAGCGCAGCGTGGTGGCGCATCTGGGCAACGGCTCCAGCCTCTGCGCCATGCGCAACGGCAAGGCCGTCGACACAACGATGGGCATGACGCCGCTTGGCGGGCTGATGATGGGAACGCGCTCCGGCACGGTCGACCCCGGCCTTGTGCTGGCGCTGATCGAGACCGAGGGGCTTTCGCCCGCCGATCTCAAACACATGCTCTATTATGATTCCGGGCTGCTCGGCGTTTCCGGTATTTCGCCGGACCTGCGCGACCTGCTTGCGAGCGACGAGCCCCACGCCGTCCAGGCGATCGCGCTCTATGTGTTCTCCGCCACCCGCGAAATCGCGTCGATGGCGGCCAGCATGGAGGGCATGGACGCACTGGTGTTCACCGCCGGCATCGGCGAGAATTCCGCGGTCATACGCAAGATGATCTGCGACCGGCTGGCCTGGATCGGGGTGACGCTCGACGAGGAGGCCAACCAGGCCAACGCCGCCATCATCTCAGCGCCGGAAAGCCGAATCGAGGTGCGGATCATCCCGACCGACGAGGAAGTTGTGCTGGCCAAGCAGACCGCGAAGGTGATCGGGGAAGGGGAGCATGGCGACGCGGCTGCGTGAGCGCTGTCGTCAGGCTGCCCACAAACCTATCCTTTTTACGGGCGTCATCAACTCTGTTGTTCTT
>NZ_DEPM01000304.1:4814-10820 GCF_002358775.1 Martelella sp. UBA3392 | reverse complement strand
CTGGACGCCGTGCTTCAGCGTCGCCGTCGATGACGGGCAACCCGAGCAGGCGCCCTTCATGTTGAGAAACACCGTGCCCTCGCGATAGCCGCGGAAGGTGATGTCGCCGCCATCCTGGGAAACGGCCGGGCGAACGCGGGTTTCCAGCAACTCCTTGATGGTGGCGACGATGGTCTCGTCGCCTTCATCGAAGAATTCCTCGTCGCTGTCGGGATCGATCGCGGGAGAAGCACCCTCGGCCATCACCGGCGCGCCGGACAGGAAATGCTCCATGATCGCGCCGAGAATCGCCGGCTTCAGGTGCTGCCACTCGGGCTCGCCCTTGGTCACGGCGACGAAATCATAGCCGAACATCACGCCTTCCACGCCCGGCACGGCGAAAAGCCGGGTCGCAAGCGGCGAAACGATGGCGTCATCGGCGCTGCGGAAATCGGCATTGCCGCCTTCCATGACAACGCGTCCGGGCAGGAATTTCAGGGTCGCGGGATTGGGCGTCGTTTCCGTCTGGATGAACATATCCATCTCCAAATCAGTTCGGGCGGCTGGAGCGCGTCCAGCGGTCAACGAATTTGACCGGCAATGCCCGTTTTGTTCCTATATCGGCCTTCGGGAGGGCAAACGCAAGGGTCAGCAGAGCGCATCGATATCGGCGTCGTCCAGCCCGTCGGGCAGAACGGTGACCGGTATCGTGAACGCATTGCCGCGTCCGGCGAGCATCGAGACCAGCGGCCCCGGCCCTTCCTTGGCGGGACCGGCGGCCAGAACCAGGATCGCGATATCGCGGTCTTCCTCGACCACGGCATTGATCTCCTCGGCGCGATCGCCCTCGCGGATCACGATTTCCGGATCGATGCCGATCGCCTCGCGCACATTCTCGGCGGCGCGGTTGGCAATCGTCTCGGCCTCCTCGCGCGCCTCGGCGCGGATGATTTCCTGAACCCCGATCCACTCCTGCGCATCGTGCTGCGGAATGATGTAGCAGAGCACCAGTCCGCCATTGGAATTCTTGGCGCGGCGGCCGGCATAGCGCACGGCGCGGATGCATTCGGGCGTATCGTCCACGATGGCCATGAATTTTCGGCGATGTCCGGCCTCGCCGGAAAGACGTTTGGAAACCATTGTGTCACCCCACCAATCTCAAGAAAGCCCGCGCGGCTGTTGAAGACAAGACTGCGGCTGGAACGCGTCCGCGAGGAAAACGCTCCATCCCATCGCTTTCGCCGCATTTCGGCGGAGGTCGGGCGTTTCCGCCAGACTGCGAAATGCGGCAGGCCGGGCCGGTCGATGCCGGTGGCCAAGCCGACATCATATCATAGATCGCAGAAAATCAAGCGCCGGGGCGCTATCAGAGCAGGCCGACGATCTCGTGAACGTCCTTCATGGTCTTCTGCGCGATGGCCCCTGCCCGCTCGCCGCCATCCTTCAGGACGGCATCGATATGGCCCGGATCGGCGTCAAGACGCCGCATCTCGGCCGTGATCGGCGACAGCACGGTGACGGCAAGATCGGCGAGCGCCGGCTTGAACTGCGAGAACTGCTGGCCGCCGAATTCGGAAAGAACATCGGCCTTGGTGCGATCGGCAAGGGCCGCGAAAATGCCGACAAGATTGTCGGCCTCGGGCCGCCCCTTCAGCCCCTCGACCTCGCTCGGCAGCGCATCCGGATCGGTCTTGGCCTTGCGGATCTTGCGCGCCACGGTCTCGGCATCGTCGGTCAGGTTGATGCGCGAGAGATCGGACGGGTCCGATTTCGACATCTTCTTGGTGCCGTCCTTCAGGCTCATCACCCGGGGCGCGGGGCCTTCGATCAGCGGTTCCACCATCGGGAAGAAGGCATGCACCGGCTGATCGCCAACCGTGATGTCGATGCCCGTCCCGGCCGCGCGGATTTTCTTCTCGAAATCGAGATTGAACTTCATCGCGATATCGCGCGTCAGCTCCAGATGCTGCTTCTGGTCGTCGCCGACCGGCACATGGGTGGCGCGGTAGACCAGAATGTCGGCCGCCATCAGGCTCGGATAGGCAAGCAGGCCGAGCGAGGCGTTCTCGCGGTCCTTGCCGGCCTTGTCCTTGAACTGGGTCATCCGGTTCATCCAGCCGATGCGGGCGACGCAGTTGAAGATCCAGGCAAGCTCGGCATGCTGCGGCACCGCCGACTGATTGAACACGATGTGCTTTTCGGGATCGATGCCGGCGGCGAGATAGGCGGCGGTGATCGCGCGCGTCTGCCCCTTCAGGTCCTCATGAACGAGCTGCGCGGTGATTGAATGCATGTCGACCACGCAATAGATGCAGTCCATCTTGTCCTGAAGCGCCACGAATTTTCTGAGCGCGCCCAGATAATTGCCGAGATGCAGATTGCCGGTCGGCTGGACGCCGGAGAAGATTTGCGGCTTGAATTCACTCATGTCAGTTCTCTTTCGGACGGGTGGAAGGCCCGGTTCATCGGGTTTTGCTGGCAGCGCTTATGCACCGCGGCGTGCGGCGCGTCAAACTGAGAAGTGGTCCTATCCGCGGCGGCGACGGACGAGTTTCATGATCAGCGCCCGATTGACACCACCGGTGGCGAGCACCAGGCCGAAATAGACCGCCATGGCGATCGCGATCAGGATCAGCACCCCGCCGAGCTGCTGCATGAAATGCGCGCCCGGCGCAAACCAGGCCGCAAGCTTCACCGCCGCGAATTTCACCGCGGCCGCCATCGCGGCGCCGCTCAGGACGATCAGCGGTATGCGGCACATCAGAAGGCTGTCGAACTTCAGATGACCGGAGATCACGAGCGTGGTCGCCAGCAGAACCACATTGGTCCAGCCCGAAACCACCTCGGCAAGCGCGATGCCGCGTTCGGCGAGGATCGGAAACAGCGAAATGGCGAGAACGGAATTGATAGCGACCGCGATCATGGTGAAGCGCATCGGCAGCTTGGTGTTTTCGCGGGCATAGAAGGCCGGCTGCAGCGCCTTGGTAAGCGCGAAGGCCGGCAGGCCGAAGGCGTAGACCGTCATGATCGCGGCCACCAGCGTCGTGGTCTCGGGCGTGAACGCGCCGCGCTCATAGAGCACCCGCGTGATCTCGGTCGAAATCATCATCAGGCCGAACGCCGCCGGAACGGTGAGAAACAGCACGAATTCGATGGTGCGGTTCTGGATATGGCCGGCTTCCTTGAAGTTGCCGCCCTTCAGCGCCCGCGACAGTTCCGGCAAAAGCACCACGCCGCCCGCCACGCCGACAACGCCGAGCGGAAGCTGGTAGAGCCGGTCGGCATATTGCAGCGCCGAGATCGCGCCGTCCTTGCCGGATGCCACCGCCTGGCCGATCAACTGGTTGATCTGGATGACGCCGCCGGTGATCGCCGCCGGCACGGCGAGCGCCACCAGCCGCCTGATTTTGGGCGTGATCTTCGGCAGCCGGAAGGTGAAGCGCATACCGGCGCGGCGGACATCGAACCAGACGACGGCAAGCTGGATGACGCCCGCGACCAGCACACCCCAGGAAAGATACTCCGCCATCATCTGCGGATCGGCCTTGATCCAGACGCCATAGGCCAGCACCGCGATCAGCACGACATTGAGAAACACCGGCGCGATCGCGGCGGCGAAATAGCGGTGCAGCGAGTTCAGCATGCCGCTCATCATCGCCATCAGCGACATGCAGATCAGATAGGGAAACATCACAGATGACAGCCTGACCGTCATCTCGAACTTGTCGGCATCATCGGCAAAGCCCGGCGCGATGATGAAGCGCACGATCAGCGGCATCGCCAGTTCCATCACCACGGTGATCAGGAACAGCGCCGTGAACAGAACGCCGAGAACCTGCTCGGCAAAGCGCTTGGCGCCGTCGACCCCGCTTTCCTCGATCTCCTTGGAAAACAGCGGCACGAAGGCGGCGTTGAACGCGCCTTCGGCAAACAACCGGCGAAACAGGTTGGGGAAGCGGAAGGCGGCGTAGAACACGTCGGCCATCGGACCGTTGCCAAGTGCTGCCGCCATCATGGTTTCGCGCGCGAAGCCGAACAGCCGGCTTGCGAAGGTGGCGCCGCCGACGGTGGCGAACTTGCCGACAAGGCTCATTTCTCGCGCCCGTCCTTGGCGTCGACGCGCCGTGCCTGCGTGCCGATTTCAGCCGGCAGCAGCATGCCCGGCGGCATGCCCCTGCGGTAATCGTCGCCCTTTTCCTCAAGCACCGCTTTCATCCGCTCAACAATCGCCGCCTGCCGGCTTTCGCTGGTGATCTTCGCGCCGACAAGGTCGGTCACGTAGAAACTGTCGATCACCTTCTCGCCGAAAGTGGTGATCCGGGCGGTCTGGATGTCGAGCGAAAGCTCCGACAGCGTCTGGGTCACATCGGCAAGCAGGCCGGTGCGGTCAAGGCATTCGATCTCGATGACCGTGAAGATATTGGAGAGCTTGTTCGACACCGACACATGGGTCGGCACCGAAAACGGACGCACCGAACGGCGCTCGCGCTGGCGCGCGGCGATCAACTGGTTGAGGTGCTTGCGGCCGGAAAGCAGGTCCTCGATCAGCTTGCCAATCGTGTTGGCGCGCCGCAGCTCGTCGGCGTCATCGTCAAAGGCCCGGTTCAACAGGATCGTATCGAGCGCCCGCCCGTCGGTGGTGGTGAAGATCTGGGCGTCGGCGATGTTCGCCCCGGTCGCGGCGCAGGCGCCTGCGATGATCGACAGCAGCCGCGGATGGTCCGGCGCCAGAAGCGTGATCTCGGTGATATCGTGAAACGCGTTGGTGCGCACCATGGTCGAGAACAATTGCCGCGACTTGTCGGCCTCGCGGATAAAACGGGCGTGGCGGACCTGGTCTTCCAGCGGCACCGTGAGCAGATAGTTCTGGTATTGCAGATTGGCGTATTTGCGCCGCTCGGCATCCTCCCAGCCGGTGAGCGAATCTTCCAGCCGCTCGATGGCGTGCTCGGTCCGCGCCTTGCGGGAAACGGCGGAGAAACCACCCGACAGCAGGATTTCGGTTTCGTAATAGAGCGTGCGCAGCAACTGCCCCTTCCAGCCGTTCCAGACATCCGGACCGACAGCGCGGATATCGCAGACTGTCAGGATCAGCAGGAGGTTAAGCCGTTCGAGCGACTGAACCTTGTCGACGAAATCGACCACCGTCTTGCGGTCGTTGAGATCGCGGGTCTGCGAGGTCATCGACATCAAGAGGTGATATTCGATCAGCCAGGCGACCTGTTCGGTCTGCTTCGCCGTCATCCCGAAACGGGGGCACAGCTTGCGCGCGACCCGGGCGCCGGCGATCGAATGATCTTCCTTGCGGCCCTTGGCGATATCGTGAAGCAGCACCGCGACATAAAGCACGGCCCGGTCCTCGACCGACTGGATCAGCCTTGCGGCAAGCGGATGGAGTTCCGACTCGCCGCCGGCATTGTCGATCTCCGACAGCACGGCGACCGCGCGGATCAGGTGCTCGTCGACGGTGAAATGATGATACATGTTGAACTGCATCATCGCGACGATACGGCCGAATTCCGGGATGAACCTTCCGAGCACGCCGGCCTCGTTCATGCGCCTCAGATAAAGCGCCGGGTCGTTGCGCGAGGTCAGGATCGACAGGAACAGCCGGTTGGCCTCCTCGTTTTCCCTGAGCTCGGCATTGATCAGCGACAGCGAGCGCGTCACCACCTTCAGCGCATCCGGATGGAATTCCAGGTCGTTGATCACCGCGACATAGAAGAAGCGGATGATGGCGACCGGATCCTTCTTGAACACGTCCGGTTCGGCGAGCGCGATCCGGCCGCTGTCGGAGACGAATTCGAGCGAGCCCGGTATCTTGCGCTGGCGTTTATATAGCTTCGACCAGACCACCTGCCCGAACGTCGGCGAGGCCTTGGCCTGCTGCTCTTCAAGGTCGGAGCAGAAGATGCGGGTCAGGTCGCCGACATCCTTGGCGACCAGGAAATAGTGTTTCATGAACCGCTCGACGGCCGAAAGGCCGGGCCGATCCTGATAATCGAGGGCGGCGGCGATTTCGGCCTG
>NZ_DEPM01000304.1:0-4422 GCF_002358775.1 Martelella sp. UBA3392 | reverse complement strand
AAGTCCTCGGCGCGCAGGAACAGCTTCAGCTCCTGGCGCGACAACACGCCGAGTTCAACGAGCTGGGCGGTGTCGCGCACCCGGTAATAATATTTCGCGATCCAGAACAGCGTGTTGAGATCGCGAAGCCCGCCCTTGCCCTCCTTGACATTAGGGACCACGAGATAGCGGGTATCGAAGGATTTCTGGTGGCGCTGGTCGCGCTCGGCAAGTTTGGCGGCGATGAAATCCGGGCCGGTATCGGCCACCACCTCCTTGTCGAAACGCCGCTCCAGCGCGTTGGCAAGCGCCTTGCGGCCGGTGATATAGCGCATTTCAAGGATCGAGGTGCGGATGGTCATGTCCGCCTTGGAGAGCTTGATGCACTCCGTCACGCTGCGGGTCGCATGCCCGACCTTCTGGCCCATGTCCCAGAGCATGTAGAGGATATATTCGATCGCCTTCAGCGTATCGGCCCGATCGGTTTCCTCGATCAGGAACAGAAGGTCGATATCGGAACCCGGCGCCAGCGTATCGCGTCCGTAGCCGCCGACGGCGGTGATCGCGAATTCCTTGCGGGTATCCGGGAAAATCGTGCGGGTCACCAGATCATGCAGCGCGATCAGCATCTGGTCCTCGAGCCAGGAGATGCGCCGCGCGCATTCCAGCCCGCCGCCATCGGCTTTGAGCAGTTCATAGGCACGGGCGCGGCCGGCGGCGTTGACCTCCTTCAGCCGCGCCAGGATCGCCTGGCGCGTCGCATCCGGATTGCCGTCATTCTTGCGCGCGATCGCACGCAGCTCGTTGCGCAGCGCCGCAGGCTCGAACACCTCCGTCATGGCATAGGAATCGGCTTGTGGCGGCGCGGCCTTCACGGTGTTTTGCGCCGCACGCTCGCGCTGCTCTGCCCTTTTTGTCTGCATGGACCTGCCTTTTCATCGGCGGTTCTCGCGCCGCCGCAGGTTTCTTAAAGCAAATCACTCATCAATGGAAACGGCATCATGCATTTTCCGCTTCAGCGCGTAGAGCGTTTCCAGCGCCTCGCGCGGGGTCATGTCGTCCGGCCGGATATCGGCGAGCATGGCCTCGACCTCGGAGGCTTTTGGCGCAGGCTCGGGCGCGCGCATGGCGGACTGGAACAGCGGCAGATCATCGATCAGGCTCGCAGCCGGGTTCTTGCGATCTGCATCCTCCAGCCGCGTGAGCACGTTCTTCGCGCGCTTGACCACGGCAGCCGGCAGGCCGGCGAGACGGGCGACCTGAATACCGTAGGAGCGATCGGCCGCCCCCGGCCCGACCTCGTGCAGAAACACGACATCGCCCTTCCATTCCTTGACGCGCATCGTCGCGTTCACCAGACGGGGCAGCTTTTCCGAAAGCGCGGTCAGTTCATGAAAATGGGTCGCGAACAGGCCCCGACAGCAATTGACGTCATGCAGATGCTCGACCGCCGCCCAGGCGATCGACAGCCCGTCAAAGGTCGCGGTGCCCCGGCCGATCTCGTCGAGAATCACCAGCGAGCGCGGGCCCGCCTGATTGAGGATCGCCGCCGTCTCGACCATCTCGACCATGAAGGTCGAGCGCCCGCGCGCCAGATCGTCGGACGCGCCGACCCGCGAAAACAGCCGGTCGACGATGCCGATATGGGCCTTTGCCGCGGGCACATAGGCGCCGATCTGGGCAAGGATCGCGATCAGCGCATTCTGACGCAGGAAGGTCGATTTACCGCCCATATTGGGGCCGGTCAGCAGCCAGAGGCAGCCATTTTCGCCCGTCACCGGCGACAGCGTGCAATCATTGGCGACAAACGGGCCCGCCGATTGCTTGCGCAGCGCCTGTTCGACCACGGGATGACGGCCACCCTCGATTTCGAAGGCGGTGGTGCCATCGACCTGCGGCCGGCAATAGGCCTCCGCCTCGGCCAGTACGGCCAGACCGGCCGACACATCGATGATCGCAAGCGCATGTGCGCCCTTCTTCAGGCTTTCGGCGGCCGCCACGACATTGCGGCGGAGCGTTTCGAAGGCCGTGAGCTCGATCGCCAGCGCCTCGCCCGCCGCATTGGCGATCCGGCTTTCCAGATCGGCGAGCTCGGCGGTGGTGAACCGCATCGCGTTCGCCATGGTCTGGCGGTGGATGAACTTCGCCTTTGCTTCATCGCCCTCGGTCAGCGCGCGGGCATTGCCGGCGGTGACCTCGATGAAATAGCCGAGCACGTTGTTGTGCTTGATCTTCAGGGCCTTGACCCCGGTTTCCTCGGCATATTGCGCCTGCAGCCCGGCGATGATCCGGCGGGATTTGTCGCGCAGCCCCCGCGCCTCGTCGAGCGCATTGTCCGCGCCTTCGCGCACGAAGCCACCGTCCCGCTTCAGGAGCGGCAGCTCCTCGGCAAGGGTTGCGGCGAGTTGCTGCTCAAGGTCATACGGCAGGGCCTGAAGCGATGCCAGCGCGGCGGAAAGCTCGCCCGGCAGCTCCGCGCCGGACAGCACATCGGCGATCGCGCGGGCAACCGTGAGGCCGCGCTCGATCGCGCCGAGGTCGCGCGGGCCGCCGCGATCGAGCGCCAGACGCGACAGCGCGCGCGGCATGTCGGGAAGCTGCTTCAGATGGTCGCGCACGGCATCCGAGCGCGCGACATCGGAGAGGAAGAAGCCCACCGAATCGAGCCGGGCATGGATGGTCTCAACATCCGTCAGCGGCGACATCAGCCGTTCGCCGAGCAGGCGCGCGCCGCCGCCGGTCACCGTGCGGTCGATCGCCTTCAAGAGCGAGCCGTCGCGCCCGCCGGCCATGGTGCGCACCAGTTCGAGATTGGAACGGGTGGCGGGATCGATGAACATCGCGCCGGACGCACCGTCCTGCTCCGGAATGCCGATCGGCGGGCGTTCGTTGATCTGGGTCTTTTCGACATAGGCGACGGCGGCAGCGGCGGCGGAAAGCCCCGAGGCGGAGCCCGAGCTGGGCGCGTGGCGGGAGTGGAGCGGCGCCGCGCAGGCGGCGGTGCGCGCGCGCGAGCTCGAGCTGCGGGGAGAGACGCTCCACGCGCCCGCCGGCGCGGCGGCCGCCGCCAAGATCTCGCTCCGCGACATCGACCGCAAGGTCGTCCGGGTGGTGGTGCGCTCGCGGCCGGCGGCGGCGGCGGGCGGCGGCGGTGCGGCGGCGGCGGGGGCGTTGGGCGCCTGCGACGCCATGCCGCTGCCGAAGGCGTCGTCGTCGAAGCCGCCCGCTGCGAACTGCGCATTCCACGACCCGGTCGGCTGCGACAGCGGCGCCGGCGCCGGCGAGTCGAAGCCGTCGGCGGACCAGGGGCTCCGCCCGGGCGGCGCCGGCGCGGGCGCGGGCGCCGGGGCGGGCGCCGGCGCCGCCTTCGGCAGCTCGAACTTGGGGAAGCTGAAGGCCGGGGCCTTCGGCGCCTTCGTGACCGGCGCCGGCACGGACGGCGCGCGCGGGAGGTCGGGCCGCGGCGGCGCCGCCTCGGCCTTGGCGCGCGCGGCCTCGGCGCGCGCCTTCTGCTCCTCGGCCTCCCTCCGGGCCCTCGCCGCGGCGGCCGCCGCCGTCGCGGCGGCCTCCTTCTGCGCGTCGAGGCGCGCCTGGGCCGCCGCCTTCTCGGCCTCGCGCTCGGCGCGCTCGCGCGCCACCTTCGCCTCGCGCTCGCGCTTGCGCTGCGCCTGCTGCGCGAGCTCCTGCTTCGAGGGCGGCTGGGGCTTGGGCAGCTCGAACTTTGGCAGTTCGAACTTGGGCAGCTCGACGGGCTTCGGCGCGGGCTTCGGCGCCGGCGCCGGCTTCTCGGCGACCGGCGCAGGAGCGGGCGTCGGGGCCTTCGGCGCCGCCGCGAGGCCCGACAGGAACGAGGGCAGCTTGAACTCCACCGGCGCGGCCTTCTTCTCGACGGCGGCGGGGCTCTGCTCCGCCGCCCTCTCTTTCTGGACCTGGCGCGCGGCGCGCTCCTGCGCCGCGGCCTCCTCGGCCGCCGCGCGCTCGGGCTCGCCGCCCTTCTCGAACATCTCGATGGACTCCTGGCGCATCTTCGACATCTTCCGCAGCACCTTGACGGCTTCCTCGTCATCGATTGCTTCCACGCCCGACTCCTTCGCCGCGTTCGTCAGCGCCGTCTTGATGAGGCGCAACGTGGAGGTCAGGTCCTTGTCGCGCGCCTTCATGGCCTGGATCACGCGCGTGTCTACCTGTGCGCACATCACCGCGTCGCGTCGATGGCGTAAGGCGCTTCCGACGCCGCGTTACGAACATCAGCAGCGATGGGCAGCGGCTCCGCCGGGGCGCGGGGGCCGGCGCGGGCGCGGGAGCTGGCTCCGACACCTCTACCGCCGCCGCGGCAGACACGTCGCCGCGCTCCGCCGCGCGCAGCTCCTCGGCGAATTCTTCTTCCGAGAGCTCGTCGAACATCTCCTCCTCTTCCTCGCTCATGAGGCCGATCTGGTAGCC
>NZ_DEPM01000308.1:5995-9474 GCF_002358775.1 Martelella sp. UBA3392 | reverse complement strand
GACGGCAGACCGTCGCGCGCGGCGCTGATCACGCCCGACCGCGATCTCGCAAGGCGGGTAGCAGCCGAACTCGGGCGATTTCAGATCGAGGCCGATGATTCCGCCGGCACGCCATTGGCTGCCACCGGGCAGGGCACGCTGCTGACGCTGATGCTGGAGGCGGCGCTGAAGCCCGGTGACCCGGCAACGCTCGCCGCCCTCTTGAAACATCCGCTGGCCCGTTTCGGCTTGTCGCCCCGCGCCATGCGCGGGGCGAGCGCCGCCTTCGAGCTGATCGGGCTCAGGGGCGGCACGCGGCTGGTTCCGCTCGGTCATCTGGAGGAATTTCTCGACGATGCGCTGGAGAAGCAGAAGGACGACCGCCATCCGCCGCGCTGGCGCACGGCACTACCGAAAACCGCCGCCGACGATTCCCGGGAGCTTGCCCGCCGCATCGATGCCGCGCTTCAGCCCCTCATCGAGACCCATGTGCCACGTGGGCCGGACCGGGCGCCGATCACCGAAAGCCTGACGCTTGCCGACTGGGCGGCGCGTACCGGAAGGGCGCTGGAGGCGGTGGCGCGCGACGCGACCGATGATCTGGCGGCGCTGTGGAGCGGGGAGGCGGGCGAACGCCTTGCCGCCATGCTTTCGGAGATCATGGGCTCCTCGACCCCGATCGAGGCCGACGGGCCGCAATGGATCGAGATCGTCGCGGCGCTTTCGGCCTCCGAGGCTGTCAAGCCGCGCCAGATGGGCAATCCGCGCGTGTTCATCTTCGGCGCGGTCGAGGCGCGACTGCAGGACATGGACACGATCGTGCTTGGCGGCATGAATGAGGGCGTGTGGCCGACGCAACCGAAGAACAATCCGTTCCTGTCGCGCGGGATGAAGGCCGAGATTGGGTTGGAGCCGCCGGAAAAGCGCGTCGGTCAGCTCGCCCATGATCTCTGGATGGCGGCAGGCGCGCCGCGTCTGGTGATTTCGCGCGCGCTTAGGCAGGGCACCGCGCCGACGGTCGCCAGCCGCTGGCTGCAGCGCTTGCTGGCCTTTGGCGGTCCCGGCCTTGCGGCTGATCTGCAACGCCGCGGCGCGGTCTATCGCGACTGGGCCGAGGCGCTGGATGCGGCACCACGCCAGCCGATCCCCGGCCGTCCCGCGCCCTATCCGCCGGTGGAGCGCCAGCCGGAGCGCTATTCCTTCTCCGAGATCGGCCGGCTGCGGCGCGACCCCTATGCGGTCTATGCCCAGAAGGTGCTGAAACTCGATCCGCTCCTGCCGTTCAACGCCGATCCGGGCGTCAAGGAACGCGGCATTCTCTACCACGCTCTGGCCGAGCGCTTCATCAAATCGGGCGCCCAGCCGGACAGCGAAGAGGGCCGGGCGGTGATGGACGAGATCATCGCGGCGCTGCTGTTCGAAGCCGAACTCGCGCCGCATCTCGCGGTAAGCTGGGTGCCGCGCCTGCGCTCGGTCGCCGACGAATTCCTGGCCTTCGAGACCCGTCGGCGGGCGCTGGTCCCGATCGAGCAATCGCTGACCGAGGTTCCGGCCGGCTTCGACATTCCGCTGGCGGGCGTCCGGCTCACCGGCATTGCCGACCGGATCGACATGCTCGCCGGCGGCGGTGCCGAGATCATCGACTACAAGACCGGCTCCTCGCCATCGCTGAAACAGGCCCGCACCCTGCTCGACCCGCAATTGCCGCTGGAGGCGGCGGCCCTTGCGGCGGGCGGCTTCAAGGAGGTTGCGCCGGTGGAAGTGACAAGCCTCAAATATGTGCGGCTGCGTCCCGGCCATCGTTTCATTGGCGAGGCGCTGGAAAAGGCGGAGACAGCCAAGGAGGCGGCGATTACTGCGGAGGAACTCGCAGCCGATGCGCTGCGGGAATTCACCCGTTTCGTCGTGGCGCTGAAATCCGGCGAGCGGCCGTTCGCCTCGCGGCTGGTGCCGGCCAGCGCGCGCGATTTTTCCGGCGAGTATGATCATCTGGCCCGGGTTGCCGAATGGTCGACGGCCGATGACGGGGAGGGCGGCGATGACGATTGAGAGCGAAACCGCGCCCGGCCTTCAACCTGGACATGATGCCGATGCCGAAACCTGGCTGTCCTGGACCACCGGACGCCAGCGGCTCGCCTCCGATCCGGCCCGTTCCGTCTGGGTCTCGGCCAATGCCGGCTCGGGCAAGACCCATGTGCTGACCCAGCGCGTGGTCCGGCTGCTGCTGGCCGGCGCCAGACCCTCGGCGATCCTCTGCCTCACCTATACGAAGGCGGCGGCGTCCGAAATGTCGAACCGGGTGTTCCGCAGGCTTGCCGAATGGGCGGTGCTGCCGGAAGCAGCCCTTGCCGACGAGATCACTGAGATCGAGGGTGCGCGGCCCGATGCGCTGAAGATCGCGATGGCGCGGCGCTTGTTCGCCCATGCGCTGGAAACGCCGGGCGGGCTGAAGATCCAGACCATCCACGCCTTCTGCGAAAGCCTGCTGCACCGGTTTCCGCTGGAGGCCAATGTCGCCGGCCATTTCTCGGTGCTGGACGATACCGCCGCCGCCACGCTTCTGGCCGACGCCCGCCTCGGCCTGCTGACGGCGACGGCGAGCCGAGAGGACCCGGACCTGTCGCGGGCGTTCCAGACCGTGCTGGATATCGCCGATGACAGCGGGCTTGAAAAGCTGCTCGGCGAAATCGTGCGCAACCGCCATGCGATCCGGCCATTCCTGGAGGGTGCACGCGGGCGGCTCGAAGAGGCATTGTGGGAGGCCTACGGGTTTGACGCCGACGCCTCGGCGGAGACGCTGGCCGGAAAGGCATGGCCACTGCCGGGCCTTGGCGAGGACAGTTTCTCGTCGCTGATCGCGATCGCGCGGGCCGATGGCGGCAGTCGCGCCGGGCAGTTTGCCGAAACGCTGGCCGCAGCCTTTGGCGCGGATGACACGGTTACTCGCTTCGGTCTTCTCGAAGAGGCGTTTCTGACCAAGGCCGGCGTGCCGAAGGCGGAGCGCACGCTGGTGTTCAAGAGCCTGCGCGACAAAGCGCCTGAGATTGCCGAGGCGGTAATGGCCGCCGCCGGGCACGTCTTCGAGATCCGCGACGGGCTCGCCCGCTACCGGATCTTTGAAAAGACGCTGGCCGCGCTGACGCTCGCCGACCGGCTGGACCGGCGTTACGAGGAGCTGAAGCGCCGGCGCGGCAAGCTCGACTTCGAGGATCTGATCGCCCATGCCGCGAGCCTTCTCACGCGACCCGATTCCGGCCAGTGGATCCACTACAAGCTCGACCAGGGCATCGATCACATTCTGGTCGACGAGGCGCAGGACACCGCGCCGCTGCAATGGGATGTGGTGAGGGCGCTGAGCGAGGATTTCTTCTCCGGCGAAGGCGCGCGGCCGGGACACCGCACCATGTTTGCCGTCGGCGACGAGAAGCAGTCGATCTATTCGTTCCAGGGCGCGCGGCCCGAGCGCTTTTCCGCCGAGGGCCGCCTCGCCGAGCGGCGGG
>NZ_DEPM01000308.1:0-5743 GCF_002358775.1 Martelella sp. UBA3392 | reverse complement strand
GATCTATTCGTTCCAGGGCGCGCGACCCGAGCGGTTTTCCGCCGAGGGCCGGCTCGCCGAGCGGCGGGTGTTGGCGATCGATGCCGGTTTCGCGCGGATCGGCCTGCCGCTGTCATTCCGCTCGACCGCCTCGGTGCTTTCGGCGGTCGACCTCGTGTTCTCGGTGCCGGAAAACCGCAAGGGGCTTTCGGCGGAAGACGAGGCCACGGTTCATATCTCCAACCGCATCGGCCATCCGGGTCGGGTCGAGGCGTGGGATGTGATCGCGCCGGCCGAAGTGATCGAGACCGATGACTGGACCGCGCCGTTCGACGCCACGCCCGACGAGGCGCCGGCGGCGATCCTTGCCCGGCGGATCGCCCACCGCATCGCCGCCATGGTCGGAACCGAGACGCTCGTCGATCACGGCGTCAGCCGCACGGTGAGGGCTGGTGACATTCTGGTTCTGGTGAGAAAGCGCGATGCCTTCGTCAATGCGCTGACCCGCGCGCTGAAATCGCCCTACGACATTCCCGTCGCCGGCGCCGACCGGTTGCGGCTTGCCGATCACATTGCGGTCAAGGACCTGATCGCGCTTGGCCGGTTTGCCGTGCTGCCGGAGGACGATCTCTCGCTGGCCGCGATCTTCAAGAGCCCGCTGCTGTCGCTGTCGGAAGACGATCTCTTTGCCGTGGCGGCAATGCGCAAGCCCGGCGAGCATGTCTGGTCGGCGCTGAGAAGGCTTGCGGGCGCGGGCGATGAGACGCTTGCCACTGCGGCCGAGACGCTGGAGCGGATCGTCAATGCCGCGCGCCGGCGCACCGCTTTCGATTTCTATGCCGGCATTCTGGCGCGCGAGGGCGGCAGGCGGGCGTTTCTGGCGCGGCTCGGCAGCGAGGCCGGCGATATTCTCGATGAATTCCTCAATGCCGCCAAGGGCCACGAAGATACCGGCCTGCCGGGCCTGCAGAGCTTCCTCGACGTGTTGGAGACGGGCGGGCTGGAGATCAAGCGCGAGCAGGACCAGAGCCGCGATGAAGTGCGGATCATGACCACCCATGCCGCCAAAGGGCTGGAAGCGCCGGTGGTGTTTCTGGTCGATGGCGGCGGTAAGCCGTTCGAGCCGCGCAACCTTTCGGGCTTCCGGGTGATGGCGGGCGATGTGCCGGTCTGGCATGGAGCCGCGCGTGACGCCGACAGCATGGTCGCCGCCGATCTCGCCCGGCGCGAGGCCGAGGCGAAGGAGGAATATCGCCGGCTGCTTTACGTGGGCATGACCCGCGCCGCCGACCGGCTGATCGTGGCCGGCTATCGCGGCCGCACCGAGGTGCCGGATACCTGGCACCGCATGGTCTGGTCGGCGCTGGAAGGCGATCACCGCGTCAACGAGACGGCGATGGCCGGGCCGGGCGGCGAGGAATGGCCGGCGCTGGTCTTCGAGGAAAAAATCCCGCCGCGCCGGTTTGACGAGGCCGAGGCCGGAAAGGAGGCCAGCGAAAAGCCGCCGCTGCCGGAGGCGTTGCTGACGCCGTTTCGCGAGACCGAACGGCCGCAGCCGCCGCTCAGCCCGTCGCGTGCAGGCATCGAGGTCGAGGATCCCGCGCCGATGACGGCCTCGCCGCTGTTCGAAAAGCCGGAGATCAATCTGGCGCTGGAGCGCGGCCGGCTGGTGCACCGGCTGTTGCAGATATTGCCGGGATTCGAGACCGATGACCGCGCCGCCGCCTGCCGGCGCTATCTCGACCGGGCGGCTTTTGCGCTGCCGGACGAAGAACGCGCCGCGATTGCCGCAAGCGTGATGGCGGTGATCGGCGATCCCCGGCTGCAGCCGCTGTTTGCGCCGTCTGCGCGTCCGGAAGTCTCCATTGCCGGAACCGTGCGGCTTGCCGGCGGGGCTTATACCGTTTCCGGCCGGCTCGACCGGCTGGCGGTGACGGATAACCGGGTGCTGCTCGCCGATTTCAAGACCAACCGTAACCCGCCGGGCGATAGCGAGACGCCGCCCTTCAGCCATGTGGCGCAGATGGCGGTCTATCGCGAAATCCTGAAGCCGCTCTATCCGCAAAGCGCGATCGACTGCCTGCTGATCTATACAGAGACGGCGGCGGTGCGGGTGCTGAGCGAGACCGAACTCGCCGAAGCCTTGGAGCGACTTGCGACAAAGTGACGGGGCGGCATTGATTTTTTGTGAAACCATGCTCACATGCATCGCAAGATTTTGCGCAAGGGGCCGGGTGTGTTTCCGGCAACGCAAGGAGCTATCAAATGACGACAGTCAAGGTCACTACAGCCAATTTCAAGCAGGAAGTGCTTGAATCTTCAGAACCCGTCGTGGTCGATTTCTGGGCCGAATGGTGCGGCCCGTGCCGGATGATCGGCCCGAGCCTGGAGGAAATCGCCGAGGAAATGAACGGCAAGGTCAAGATCGCCAAGGTCAATGTCGATGACAATCCGGATCTGGCGGTTCAGTACGGGGTCCGTTCGATCCCGATGCTGGCCATGTTCAAGGGCGGCGAACTTGCCGACGTGAAGGTCGGCGCCGCGCCGAAAACCGCGCTTTCGAGCTGGATTTCCGGCGTCGTAGGCTGAAAACAGCCACATTTTGCAGCCATGAAGCCCGCCATTGCGCGGGCTTTTTTTGATCGAGGCGGAACCTGGCGGGTTATGCCGCGTTTTGGCCTTAAGCATGATTACGGCCAAAACGGAGTTTACCTCTTGATGACGACGATGCGTTCTGTTTCGCCCTCTCTCCTCAGCCTGTTTTTTGTTCCCCTGTTTCTGTTGCCGGCAACGGCTTCCGCCTTCGAACCGGAACTCGGCCCGGCAAAACCTTTCTCCTTTGAAACGCTTGCCGAAGAAGCGAAAGTGCTTTCGGAAAAGCCGTTCGAGCCCTATCCGGTGCAAACGCCGGAACTGTTCGAGAAGATCGATTACGACGCCCACTGGAAGATCAGGTTCCGCGCCGATCACACCGTGGAGGTCGGCGATGCGCCGGTGCAGTTCTTCCATCAGGGCCGCTATTTCAAGGAACCGGTGACGATCAATCTGGTGGAGGACGGCGAGGCCCGCGAAGTTATCTACAGCGCCGATTATTTCGACATGCCGGAGGACAGTCCCGCAAAGGCGGTCGAGGATGTCGCGGGCTGGGCCGGGTTCCGGGTGATGCGGCCGGATATGAAGACCGACTGGATTTCGTTTCTCGGGGCCTCCTATTTCCGCACCGATGGTCCCGACAAGCAGTACGGCCTTTCGGCGCGCGCTCTGGCGGTCGATACCGGTCTTTCGACGGCGGAGGAGTTTCCGCGCTTCACCGCTTTCTATCTGGAGGAAGACGAGGATGCCGATGAGGGCATCGTCATCTACGCGCTGCTGGACAGCAAGAGCGTGACTGGCGCCTACCGGATCGAGGCGGAAAACACCGATGGCGAGGGCCAGGTGCTTCATATCCAGAGCCGGCTGTTCTTCCGCGATGCGGTGGAGCGTCTCGGCATCGCGCCGCTGACCTCGATGTACTGGTATTCCGAGACCCATCGCAACATGGCCTTCGACTGGCGTCCGGAAGTCCATGACAGCGATGGTCTGGAAATCGTCACAGGCAGCGGCGAGCAGATCTGGCGGCCGCTCAACAATCCAAACCGGGTGGTGACCTCGAGCTTCTATGACGACAACCCGCAGGGGTTCGGCCTGATCCAGCGCGACCGCGATTTCGACCACTATCTCGATGACGGCGTGTTCTACAATCGCCGCGCTTCCGCCTGGATCACGCCGGAGGGGGACTGGGGCAAGGGCATGGTGCAGCTCGTGGAACTGCCGTCCGATGACGAGATCTACGACAACATCGTCGCCTACTGGCTGCCCGAGGACCTGCCCGAGGCGGGCGAGGAACGCGATTTCGCCTATACGCTGACCTGGGCCAAGCGCGGGCCTGAAAACGATGCGCTGGCCGAAACCGAGGCGAGCCGGATCGGCCGCGGCGGCGTGCCCGGCCAGCCGCGCCCGGACGACCAGATCAAGGTTGTGGTCGAGTTCTCCGGCGATGCCGTCTCCAGCCTGACGATGGAAGATGGCGTCGAGCCGCAGGTCTCGGTGGGCCCCGGCGCGGAGCTGCTTGATGCCTTCGCCATGCCGATCGTCGGCACCGACGACTGGCGGCTGACCTACGACCTGAAGTTCGAGGAGGGCGCCGATACCGTCGATGTCCGCGCCTATCTTTCCAAGGACGGCGCGCCGCTGACGGAGACCTGGCTCGGCCAGTTTCACGCCGGCCAGTTCGAGTGACCCAATCTTTGCCGGGGCGCGGCTTCATGGCTGGTGCCCCGGCAAGGGATGACGCGGCGGCAATTTAGTGCTATAGGCTCGCGCAAACGGGCGGCCTCTATGACAGCGCCCGATGATTTTTCATAGCGTATCAGCGGGTTCGCCCTGCCGCCTGAAGGGCCGGCGGCGAACGACCGCGTTGCCGGAGAGACCATGTCCGTAGCCGAAATCGATCTTGAAGCCCAGCGCGCCCGGCCGCGTCCTGCCGCAGCTCCCGCGCAGGGCAAGACCACGCTGATCGGTCTTTCCAAGCCGGAGCTTGCCGAGGCGCTTTCCTCGGTCGGCGTCGCCGACAAGCAGATCAAGATGCGCGTCAGCCAGATATGGAACTGGCTTTACGTGCGCGGCGTCTCGGATTTTGCCGAGATGACCAATGTCGCCAAGGACCTGCGGGTGAGGATGGCCGAGGCCTTCGACATCGCCCGCCCGGAAATCGTCACCGAGCAGATTTCGACCGACGGCACCCGCAAATGGCTGATCCGCTTCCCCTCGCACGGTGCAGGCAAGCCCGTCGAGATCGAGACCGTTTATATTCCGGAGGAAGATCGCGGGACGCTGTGCATCTCCAGCCAGGTCGGCTGCACGCTCACCTGCTCCTTCTGTCACACCGGCACCCAGCGTCTGGTGCGCAATTTGCGGCCCGAGGAAATTCTCGGCCAGTTGCTGGTCGCCCGCGACGCGCTCGGCGATTTTCCGAACCGCGATGCGCCGAACGGCGCCTTCATCCCGGAATCCGACCGCAAGGTCACCAATATCGTGATGATGGGCATGGGCGAGCCGCTCTATAATTTCGAGGCGGTCAAGAAGGCGCTGCTGATCGCGTCTGCCGAGGACGGCCTGTCGCTGTCGAAGCGCCGCATCACGCTCTCGACCTCCGGCGTGGTGCCGGAAATCTACCGCACCGGCGACGAGATCGGCTGCATGCTGGCGATTTCGCTGCATGCGGTGCGCGACGACCTGCGCGATCTGCTGGTGCCGATCAACAAGAAGTATCCGCTGGAAGAGCTGATCAAGGCCTGCCGCGAGTATCCGGGCCTGTCCAACGCCAAGCGCATCACCTTCGAATATGTGATGCTGAAGGACGTCAATGACAGCCTTGCCGATGCCCGCGATCTGGTGAAGCTTTTGAAGGGCGTGCCGGCCAAGATCAACCTGATCCCTTTCAACCCGTGGCCGGGGTCGAACTACCAGTGTTCCGACTGGGAGACGATCGAGCGCTTCGCCGATTTCATCAACCAGGCCGGCTACGCCTCCCCGATCCGCACCCCGCGCGGCCGCGACATTCTGGCGGCCTGCGGCCAGCTCAAGTCAGAATCGGAGCGCATGCGCAAGACCGAACGGCTCGCCTACGAGGCGATGATGATCGCCAATCACGGGGATTGAGGCAGGGTTCTGCTTTGCCGCTTGCTCCCAATATTCTCTCCCGCTGGCGGGAGAGATGCCCCGA
>NZ_DEPM01000180.1:0-5090 GCF_002358775.1 Martelella sp. UBA3392 | reverse complement strand
ACTGGCCCGCACAGTTCATGCGAAAATAGAGCTCCCGGACGCCAGCACCGCCGGAAGCGCTTGCGTCCGGCGCCATTTTGCGCATTGTTGCAGGCCGATTGCGCGCGTGGCCGGAATGAGCATAATCGGCCGCCGCAGCGGACCTTGTCGGGCCGCAAGGTGGAACAATCCGGAGGCCGAAACTGTTGTCGCTGTATCTTTGGCGGGCTGCATCCCGGGGTGAGGTTTTGCCCCACAACACTGACGAGGGTCGCGGCCGGGTCAGCGCACGTCCGACTGTCGACTTGACGCGCTGACGGCGGAGATCGCGCACCGCGACCTCATCTGAATGGAGACATCTATGACTTTCGAACCACATGGCCGGCACCTGATCGGCGGCGAATGGAAAGAAACCGCCAAACGCTTCACCTCACAGCCGATGACCGGAAAGCCGCTCGAATATTTCGAAGCCGACGAGGCGCTGGTGGACGAGGCGGTGAAGGCCGCCGAAGCCGCGTTCTGGGATTATGGCTACACCTCACGCCGAACCCGCGCCGAATTCCTGAACAAGATCGCCGACGAGATCGAAAAGCGCGGCAGCGACATCACCGCGATCGCCATGGCGGAAACCGGCCTGCCGGAAGCCCGCCTTGAAGGCGAGCGCGGCCGCACGACGGGTCAGCTCCGCATGTTCGCGCGCCACATTCTGGACGGCGATTATCTCGACCGCAGGCATGACGCCGCCAATCCCGAGGCGACGCCGCCCTCGCCCGATCTGAAGATGATCCAGCGCCCGATCGGCCCCGTGGCCGTGTTCGGCGCTTCGAATTTCCCGCTGGCGTTTTCAACGGCCGGCGGCGACACCGCTTCCGCCCTCGCCGCCGGTTGCCCCGTGGTGGTCAAGGGCCACCCCGCCCACCCCGGAACGGGCGAGATCGTGGCCGAGGCGATTGCGGCGGCGGCGGAGAAATGCGGCATTCATCCGGGCGTGTTCTCCCTGCTTCAGGGCGCCTCGCACGAGGCCGGCACGATGCTCGTCACCCACCCGCTGATCAAGGCGGTCGGCTTCACCGGCTCGCTTGCCGGCGGCAAGGCGCTGTTCGATCTTTGCGCCCGTCGCGATGAGCCGATCCCGTTCTTCGGCGAGCTCGGCTCGGTCAATCCCAACTTCCTGCTGCCGGACGCGCTCGCCAATCGCGGCAGCGAGATCGCCAAGGGCTGGGCCGGCTCGCTGACCATGGGCGTCGGCCAGTTCTGCACCAATCCGGGCCTGATGGTGACGCTGGCCGGTCCCGAGGCCGACCGGTTCGCCGAAGAGGCGGCAGAGGAGCTTGGCAGGGTCGGCGCGGGCACGATGTTGACCGACGGCATAGCCGAGGCCTTCCGCAAGGGGAGCGATGCGGTTGCCCATGCATCCGGGGTCGAGACGCTGGTCAAACTGGAGGCGGATGGGCGCAAGGCCGCGCCCGCGCTCTACAAGGTTTCCGCCGCGGCATTCATTGAAAACCCGGCGCTCGCCCATGAGGTCTTCGGCCCGCTCGGCATCATTGTCGTGGCGTCGAACGCCCAGGAGATGCGGGCGGTCGCCGAGCGGCTGGAGGGCCAGCTGACCTGCACGCTGCACATGGATCATGATGACGCCGAGTTCGCCGGCTCGCTGCTGCCGGTGCTGGAGCGCAAGGCCGGCCGGCTGCTCGCCAACGGTTTCTCCACCGGGGTCGCTGTTGCCGATGCCATGATCCATGGCGGGCCCTACCCGGCCACCACCAATTTCGGCGGCACCTCGGTCGGCACCATGGCGATACGCCGTTTCCTGCGGCCGGTCTGCTACCAGAACATGCCGGCGGCGCTGCTGCCGGAAGATCTGAGGCATACTGGTTAGAGAGGAGCGGCAGCTACCGCGAAGCGGGCGCTGCCGCCGCGGCATCCATGGGCACGGGGCCGCCCTGCGGCGACTGAAGCGACCCGGTCAGCTTCTGCCGCCACAACTCGGCGATATGGGATATGCGGTAATGCGGCGCGGCCGTAACCTTCGGCGGCGTCTCGCGCCAGGCGTCGAGCCGGCTGACAATCGCGGCGATGTCGCCGGTGTCGACGCATTGGCCGTCGCCGCCCAGAATTTCGTGATTGACCGCCAGCCCCTCATCCGCGAGCACCGGCGTGCCGACCGCATTGGCCTCGGCCAACGGCAGGCCAAAGGGCTCGAAGAACCGCGTCTGGGGATAGAAGACGCAAAGCGACCGGCGCATCCGGTCAATCATCTCGCCATGATCGAGCCGCCCCAGAAAGGTGACGCCGACCGGCGGCACGCCATCCGGCCAGATCTTGTTGCCGTCCTCGGCGATATCGAGCTTCAGCTCGGGGCGTTGCTGGCGGAGCCGTTCGAACTTGGCGAGAACCTCAGAAATTCCCCTGAGCGGCGTGCCGGGAAAGAACAGCCGGTTCACGTCGCGCGGCGTGTCATCGGGTGCGAGATGATCATCGACCGGGTTGTAGATCGTGGTGATCTTCGGCAGCCTGTCGTTTTCCGCGCTCAGAAATTCGCTCACATGGCGCGCATGCGCATGAGAGACGCAGACGATCTCGATGCAGGCCTCGGCAAGCGCCTCGCCCATGCGGCGGTTGTGCCGCCCCGGGTTGGAATGAAGCCGGAGGAAGATCGGGCAATGCGCATTGAGCTTGCGCGCCTTCAGCGCCGATTTCCATGAACTGACCACCGCGATCGCCTGAACGCCCGCGAGGTCGTCCGCCTTCAGCGACGCGAGCGGTCGGTAGAAGCCGCAGGCATCGCGGTCGATATCGATGCGGCCGTTCTGGTAGAAATGAAACCGGAAGTTCCTGCCATGGGCTCTTGCAACGCGCATGGCAATGGATTCCGCGCCGCTGAGCGCGCCGGCTTCCAGCGAGCCGAGCGTGTAGGGCGTAAGGCAATATGGGTCTATAACGGCAATGGCGGAGGACATGAGAGTGCCTCCTTTCTTTGTTCGTTTTGAAGGATTTTCGCGATCAACAGGACCCGCCCGGCCGCGAAGTGCTTCTTTTGACCCGATGGCAGTTCCGACATCAGGCCCTCCTCGTTTGTCATGTACCTGTACTGTTTAGAAAAGGCGCGCATTAAACTGGTTACAAATCGTCGAAAATTGCGTTGAAAACGAGGACGGCGCGCATAAAGTATCGCCTCAACCGAGCATGATGATTGCAGTCGTCGCCATCATTCGGCCATAATTGCAGTGGCAGCGAGCATGTCACCACAGTCGCTCTGCCGGAAGGTTTTGGAAAGATGAACGCGCACACGAAAAGCTGTCTGGCCCAGAAGCTCTCGCATTATGCCGAACTCGACGAGGCCTCGCTTGAGAGCATCGCCCGCTTCGAACGCGAGGAAAGGGATTTCGCCAAGAATGACGAGGTCTATCAAGAGGGCGACCAGAATATTCACCTCTATGTGGTTAAGAAGGGCTGGCTCTATAGCTATGCCGACCTGAAGGATGGCCGCCGGCAGATCGTGGAGATCCACCACCCGGGCGATATCGTCGGTTTTCCCGATATCGCCTTTACCGAACGCACGACGGTCTTGAGAGCCGCCGAAGACGTCCGGCTCTGCCCGTTTCCGAAAAAGGATCTCGACGAGGTGTTCAAGCGCGCGCCGCAGCTTGCCGCGCTGCTGTTCGCGCTTGCGGTGCGCAACCAGGTGATCATGATCGATTTCCTGCGCGCCATCGGTCGCATGAGCGCGCGCGAGCGGATCGCCTATCTGCTGCTCGATCTCCAGGCCCGGTTGCGCATCACCAACACGACGATGACCACGACCTTCCGTCTGCCGCTAAACCAGACCGAGATTTCCGACGTTCTGGGGCTGACCAATGTCTATGTCAGCCGCAGTTTCACGGCGCTCGAAAAGGACGGCCTGATCCGCCGCTCCAACGGCTCGGTGGAAATCCTCGAGGAGGACCGGATGAAGCGCATCTGCGACTTCTCCGACCGCCATACCAAACTCGACACATCCTGGTTTCCCGACGGAACGCCGATCGTGGCCTGAATATGTAGAATCCCTTTGTTTTCAGACCGTCAGGTCAAATGAACTGAAATTCAGTTAATTTGACCTGGGCGGAACGGTTTCATGGCGATTCCGCTAAAGCCTCAAGCGTCAGGGAACGGCTGCCCATCTCCTGGGAGCGGCCGGCGAGGTCGAGAACCTGCTGCAGTTCCGCGCCGCGCAGGAAGGTCGGATCGGCCGGCGCCTCGCCGCGGATCGCGGCGATGAAGCGCTGGTAGATGGTGGCGACCGGCGGGCAGTCGATATCACTCCATTCCTCCTTTGCGAGCGCATCCGGGCCGATGGCCGCGCGCAAATGACTTTCGCCGCGTTCGAACAACACCTGCAGCCCGCCCTTGTCGCCGTAAATCCGGAGGCGGAGGTCATTGTGGTGGCCGGAGGCGAAACGCGATGCCGTGATCGTGCCGATCGCGCCATTGGCGAGGTCCATATGCATCACGAAGCTGTCATTGGCGTCGAGGGTGTATTCGCCGATCCTGTCGCCCTCCGCCTTGTGGAACACGGCGGTGCGGCAGGAGACCGAATGCGGCGCGGAGCCGGCGGCAAAGGTGGCGAAATCCACGATATGGATGCCGACATCGCCAAGCGCGCCCTTGGAGCCATGCGCGGTGGAAAGCCGCCACAGCCAGCCGGGCTCGGTGCGCCAGTCGCCCCAGACGGACTGCGTCAGCCAACTCTGAAGATATGAGGCCTCGAAATGACGCACCGCGCCGATCTCGCCCGCGGCAATCATGTCCGCCGCCTTCTGCAGGGCGGCAACATTGCGGTAGCTGAGATTGATCATGTTGACGATGCTGGCAGCCTCCGCGGCCGAGGCCATCTCGGAGGCGAAGGCGTAATCGGTGCTCAGCGGCTTTTCGCACAGCACATGCTTGCCGGCGGCAATCAGCGGCATGGTGGTGGCATAATGCAGGCCGTCGGGCGTCACCACCGAGGCGGCATCAAATTCGCACTGCTCGATCGCGTCGGCAAGCGTGGCGTAGCGGCCTTCGATCCCGTGCCGGTCGCAGAATGCGGCGAGCACCTCGGCGCGCGGATCGACGCCCGCCACCACGCT
>NZ_DEPM01000204.1:0-6305 GCF_002358775.1 Martelella sp. UBA3392 | reverse complement strand
TGGTCGGAGTGGCAAGATTCGAACTTGCGACCCCCTCGTCCCGAACGAGGTGCGCTACCAGGCTGCGCTACACTCCGTGACCAGCGGCTGCTCTATAAAACAGCCTGCCTGCTTCGGCAAGCGCCCCGCGACATTTTTTTGACGCGAGGCCCGATGTTATGAACCGTCCGGGGACTCAAGGCTGAAAGCGGCCTAGAAAACCGTCGCCGGACCGCCTGTCCCGCCCTCCCGGGAAGACCCGGTTTTACTCGGATTTGGCGTCGCGCTGGTAGATCCAGTCGTGATCCGGGTGGTTTTCGAATCGCCACTTGCGCAGCGGCCCGGCCATGGCGTTGAGGTAGTAGAGCTCATAGCCATAGGGCGCGCCGCAGGGGTGGTGGCCCTTCGGCACCAGCACCACGTCGCCATCCGACACCGCCATGGTCTCGTCCAGCGAACCATCTTCGGTGAACACCCGCTGGAAGGCGAAGCCCTGGGCGGGGTTCAGGCGGTGGTAGTAGCTCTCCTCCAGATAGGTCATGTCGGGGAAGCGATCCTCGTCATGGCGATGCGGCGGATAGGAGGACCAGTTGCCGGCGGGCGTGAACACTTCCGTCACCAGCAGGCTGTCGGCGACATCGCGCTCTTCCATCGCGATCGGGAAGATATAGCGCGTGTTGGCGCCCTTGCCGCGTTCGGTCAGCGCGATGCCTTCCGGGCCGATCACCTGCGCCTTGCGACCGGGCTTTGCCGGCGCGGTGCAGACCGCGAGCGTGCAATCGGTCGTGGCGGTGGCCGACCATTCGCTGCCGGCGGGAATATAGACGCAATGCGGCGGCAGGCGCTCGAACACGCTCATGCGTTCGCCGAGTTCGCCGAACGAAACATCGCCCGACGCGATCTCGGCCTTGCCCTCGACAAGCACGAGAATCACTTCGGTGTCGCCGGTGTCTTCGTGCGCACTTTCGCCGGGTTTCAGACGATAGAGCCCGAAGCCGACATAGCCCCAGTTCGCGGTTTCCGGCGTGATGTCGTGCACTTTGCCGGTGGTTGCCGTCGGTTTTCTGAGAAGTTTGCTCATCGCTTGCTTTCCCTTTTTTTGTCTTCCGCCTCAGGCGGCGGTATCGAGACCCGCTTGCCTCGCCATCGCTTTGAGGCTTTTCAGGCCGAGCGACTGATATTCGAACGGATTGCGCACATCCGGGTCCTGCTCGGCCTCGATCACCAGCCAGCCCTGATAGCCGGCCTTGGCCGCGATCTTCAGCACGGACGCGAAATCGACACCGCCCTCGGTATCACCCGGCACGGTAAACACGCCGCGGCGCACCCCTTCGAGGAAGGAGAGATTTTCATCGCGCACCTGCCGGCCAATCGCGGGCCGCACGTTCTTGGCGTGGATATGGCCGACGCGGCTGATATGCCTTGCGGCAAGCCGTTCCGGATCGCCGCCGCCGAACAGGCAGTGGCCGGTATCGAGCAGCAGCCTTGTCGCCGGCCCGGTGTTCTCCATCAACCGGTCGATCTCGTCCTCGGTTTCGACGATGGTGCCCATATGGTGATGGTAGACCAGCGTGATGCCCTGATCGGCGGCGTATTGCGCTAGGGCCTCGACGCCCGCGCCGAAATCGACCCACTCACCGTCGGCAAGCTTAGGCCGGTCATTGACCGGCTTGCCATCATCGTCGTGGATCGCGTTCGAGGTCTCGCAGACGATGATCACCTTTGCGCCCATCGCTTTCAACAGATCGAGCGCCGGCTGCATCGCCTTCTTCTCTTCCTCGACCGAATTTTCGAGCAGGTTGAGCGAATGCCAGCCGGAGACATATTTCAGGCCGCGCGGCTCCAGCACCGCCTTCAGTCCCTCGGGGTCCTGCGGGAACTTATGCCCCTTCTCGATACCGTCGAAACCGATCTTCGCGGTCTCGTCCAGGCATTGCTCGAGGCTGATATGGGCGCCGAGACTGCGGTCGTCGTCATTGGTCCAGGCAATCGGATTTGTGCCGTAAAGGATCATGCTCAGCTTCTCTTCCTGAGCGCGGCCTCATAGCCGGCGCGCGCTTCGTTGACTTCGCTCCGTTCGGAGACTTCCGGCACCGCGACATCCCACCAGTGGCCGCCGGCATCCGGCGTCGGGTATGGATCGGTGTCGATCACGATCACGGTTACCCCGCTCGCGTCCCGCGCCGCTGCCAGCGCTTCGTCGAGTTCCGCGATCGAGGCGACCTTCGTGGCCGTCGCACCCATTGCCGCCGCGTGCGCGGCAAAGTCGATGGCGATCGGGTTTTGGTGATTGGAATGGGCGTAGAGGTTGTTGAACTCGGCCCCGCCGGTCGCCATCTGCAGCCGGTTGATGCAGCCATAGCCGCGATTGTCGGTGATCACGACGGTGATCTTGACGCCCATGGCGACGGCGCTCGCAAGCTCGGAATTCGCCATCATGTAAGAGCCGTCGCCGACCATGACGACCACGTCGCGCTCCGGCTCCGCCATCTTGATGCCGAGCCCGCCGGCGATCTCGTAGCCCATGGTCGAGAAGCCGTATTCCATGTGGTAGGAGAGCGGCAGTTTCGCCTTCCACAGCTGATGCAGCTCGCCCGGCATGGTGCCGGCAGCGCACATCACCACGGTGTTGTCGCGCGCCGCGCGCTGGACCGCGCCGATCACCTGCATGTCGGTCGGCAGCGCATTGGTGTCTTCGGGCTTCGCGGTATAGGCGTCGGCCTTCGCAAACCATTCGGCCTTCAACGTCGCATCGGGCTCGGCAAAGCGTTTGTCGCCCAGCGCCGCGCTCAGCTTTTCGAGCCCCACGCGGGCATCGGCCACCAGCGGGATGGCGTCGTGCTTGGCGCTGTCGAAGGGCTGGACGTTGAGCGCCAGTATCCGGCGCTCGGGATGGCTGAACAGCGACCACGACCCGGTGGTGAAATCCTGAAACCGCGTACCGACACCGATCACCAGATCGGCCTTTTCAGCGACCGCATTGGCGCTTGCCGTGCCGGTCACGCCAACCGCACCGAAATTCAGCTCATGGTCCCAGGCAAGCGCGGATTTGCCGGCCTGCGTCTCGACAACGGGAATGCAATGCCGCTCGGCGAATGCCGCGAGCGTCTCCGTCGCGCCGGAAAAATGCACCCCGCCGCCGGCGACAATGACAGGGTTCTTCGCCGCCTCGATCGCCGCGACGGCGGCAGCGAACTCGGCCGCGTCCGGCTCCGGCCGGCGCTGTCGCCAGACCTTCTTCTGAAACAGCGTCTCGGGAAAATCAAAGGCTTCGGCCTGCACGTCCTGGCATAGTGACAGCGTCACCGGGCCGCATTCAGCCGGATCGGTCAGCACCCGCATGGCGCGCGGCAAGGCTGTGATCAGCTGTTCGGGGCGCATGATGCGGTCGAAATAGCGGCTCACCGGACGGAAGCAGTCATTGACGGTCATGGTGCCGTCGCCGAAATCCTCAAGCTGCTGGAGCACCGGATCGGGCCCGCGATTGGCGAAGACGTCGCTCGGCAGCAGCAGCACCGGCAGGCGGTTGACATGGGCAAGGGCGGCGGCCGTGACCATGTTGAGCGCGCCCGGGCCGATGGAGGAGGTGACGGCCATTGCGCGCTTGCGCCGCAACTGCTTGGCATAGGCGATCGCGGCATGGGCCATGGTCTGCTCGTTCTGGCCGCGATAGGTCGGCAGCACCTCGCGCATGCCGTAAAGCGCCTCGCCCAGGCCCGCGACATTGCCATGGCCGAAGATCGCCCAGACGCCGGCGATGAAGGGCTCGCCATCCTCGTTATACTGGTTTGCGAGATAGCGGACGGTTGCCTGCGCCGCCGTGAGCCGGATGGTTTTCATGCTGCATTCTCCTTGCGCGCGCGGTCCCAGACTGCGGCGAGACTGCGATATTTTTCCGCCATCTCGGCAATGGCGGTATCATCGTCAATGCGGCCGGCGAGCCATTTGCGCGCGGTTTCTCCGAATATGGTGCGGCCGACGGCGAAGCCCTTGACCAGATCGAATTTCGCCGCCGTCGCGAAGCTTTCCTCCAGTTCGGCGGCCGGCGCATCGAGCCCCAGCACGACGATGCCGCGCACATGGGGATCGTGGCGGGTGATCGCCGCGCATGCCTTTTCCCAGGCCTCTGCAGATTTCATCGGTTCCAGCTTCCACCAGTCGGGGTAGACGCCGATCTCATAGAAGCGGTCGATGATGGCGGCCGTGGTATCGTCATTCATGGCGGCGACCTTGGAAGGGATCACCTCCAGCAGGAATTCCAGGCCATTGCGCCTCGCGGCTGAAAACAGGCGCGACACGGTTGCCTCCTGATCGGCCCGCATGGCGGCGGCGTCATCCGGGTGATAGAAGCAGAGCACCTTGACGACATTGTCGACCGGCCATTCGCCGAGCCCGCCGAAATCCGCACCGATCTCGGCCTCGGTCGCAAGCGGGCGGGAGCCGGGCAGTTCCACCGGGCGGCCGATCCAGAGCCCCGTGCCGGTGGCGGCATAGAGCGCATCGCGCCCAAACCGGCCATCGCAGAGAATGCCGTAGCCCGGTCGGCCATCGGCAACGCGCAGCGCCGCCTTCAGGCAGAGTTCCTTGAACGGGCCGAGCCGCTCATGGGAAACGCCCGCCTCGTCCGCCATTTCCTCAAGCTGGATGCGGTGATCGAAGGCGAAGACGCGCATTTCCGGCCAGTCGCCGGTGCGGTTCGTCGACCAGTGCACCTGCTCGAGCGCCTTGTCCTTGCGCAGCGCCTTGTTACGAATGCCGGTACGGAAGAAATACTGCAGCTCCTCCCAGCTGGGGTAAGCCGGCGTGCAGCCGTGGCGCGACACCGCGAAGGCCCCGCAGGCATTGGCGTATTTCAGGCTGATCGGCCAGTCCTCGCCGGAAAGCCAGCCTTTCAGCAGGCCGGACATGAAACCGTCGCCGGCGCCGAGCACGTTGAACACCTCGATCGGAAACCCTTCGCCGGTCTGGCCGTCATCGAGGCTTGCCGGGATGTCGCCATCGAACACAACCGCACCCATCGGGCCGCGCTTGCACACCAGCGTCGCCTTGGAGACCTTCCTCACCGCCTTCAGCGCCGCAAGCGTATCGGTGCTGCCGCCGGCGATGTGGAATTCCTCCTCCGTGCCGACGATCAGATCGAACAGGGAGAGCGTGGATTGCAGCTTGGCGGTGACGGCGTCCGATTCGATGTAGCGGCTTTCGCCCGCGCCATGACCGGCAAGGCCCCAGAGATTGGGGCGATAATCGATATCGAGCGCGGTCCGGGCGCCGTTCTCGCGCGCCAGCCTGAGCGCCTTCAGCACGGCGGCCTCGGTGCGGGGGTGGGAAAGGTGGGTGCCGGTGGCGCAGACGCAGCGCGCCTCGGCGATATAGGCCGGATCGATATCCTCTTCCGACAGCGCCATATCGGCGCAGTTTTCGCGATAGAAGATTAGCGGAAACTGTTCCTGGTCGCGGATGCCGAGCAGGACCAGCGCCGTCAGCCGCTCCGGATCGGTTTTGACGCCGCGCACGTCGACGCCCTCGCGCACCAGCTGCTCGCGGATGAACCGGCCCATATGTTCGTCGCCGACGCGGGTCAGCAGACCGGATTTGAGGCCGAGACGCGCCGTGCCGGCGGCGATATTCGTGGGCGAGCCGCCGATATACTTGTTGAAGGAGGCCATGTCCTCCAGCCGCCCGCCAACCTGGGCGCCGTAAAGATCCACCGACGACCGGCCGATGGTGATCAGGTCAAGTGACGACAATAATGCCTCCCTGCCGGACATGTCTGCCGGCCTGCGCGCCATGTAGGGTCATGGCGTCCGTTTCGCTCATTTTTGGATTATAAATTCTATTTTTTTGAATTTCAATATTAACATTCGGATTTCGAGGCTCACGATCCGTTGCGCGCCGCGCCGACGGCGACCGTCAGGGCAATCGCCAGACCGAGCGTGGCGGACAGCGAACGGAAGGCTCCGAAATCGACCTCCGAGACCGAAAGCGTCGTCGCCGAAAACGGTCGCAACGGGCTGACGACAGTGTCGGTAATGCCGATCACCGGAATGTCGTTGCCTGCCGCCTGCTCGGCGAAGGCCACCGTCTCGGCGGTATAGGGCGCGAAGCTGATGGCGATCACGACATCGCCCGGCCGCACGGCCTGATAGTTGGCAAGCCCGCCGACCGCGCCGTGCAGCATGGCCGGCACATTCATCCGCTCGAAGGCATAGGCGATGTAGGTCGCCACCGAAAACGCGCGCCTGAGGCCGATGATGTGGATCATCGCCGCTCCGGAGAGCAGCTCCACCGATTTTTCTAGCTCGGCCGGCTCCACCGTCTTCAGCAGG
>NZ_DEPM01000271.1:0-3570 GCF_002358775.1 Martelella sp. UBA3392 | reverse complement strand
GACGCTGGCGCTCAAGCTGCACGGCCAGACGAAGCTGCCCTTCGGCGACATCGAACTCGACTTCAAGGGCCCGTTCAGGCGCGTCCCCATGCCGGATGCGGTGAAGGAAGCAACCGGCATCGATTTCCGCGCGATCGCGACCGACGAAGAGGCGCGCGCGGCCGCCAAGGCCGCCGGCTTCGAGATCGAGGACGACTGGACCTGGGGCGAATGCCTCGCCTTCATCTTCGAGGAAAAGGTCGAGGACACGCTGATCCAACCCGCTCATGTGACCCATTTCCCGAAGGACATCTCGCCCTTCGCCAAGGAAGTGCCGGGCGAACCGCGCCTCGTCGAGCGCTTCGAGACCTATGTCAACGGCTGGGAACTGGGCAACGCCTTCTCGGAACTCAACGACCCGGTCGAGCAGCGCCGCCGCATGGTGGAACAGCTCGAACAGTCCCACGCACGCGGCGAGACCGAGAAGCGGCTGGACGAGGATTTCCTCAACGCCATGGACCATGGCATGCCGCCCGCCGGTGGGCTCGGCATCGGCATCGACCGCCTGATCATGCTCCTGACCAACGGCCCCTCGATCCGCGACGTGATCCTGTTCCCGGCCCGGCGTCACAAGGATTGAGTTTTCAGGAGAGCGGCATGGACGAAGAGGAGATTTCCCTTTCCGGCGGCCGCTTTACTCCTGGGGTGGTGCGGCTCGGCTACACGGTGCGCCGGCCTTTGCGTGAGGGCCTTGCCGAATCCTTGCTTACTTATCTGGAGATCGCGGGTTTTTCCGGCGCTCCACGCTTTCGTGGGCGCGATGACAAGTGCAGGGCGGTCCTGACCTATATCGAGGGTAGTGTGCCCTCCGAACTAGGCCATTTTGAGGATGCTGCCCTGGCTGCCGCTGCTGGTTTGCTAAGACGGTTTCATGACGCCACAGCGGGGTTTCCGGCCGTCGGAGAGGCTGCCGCCGAAGTCGTCTGTCACAATGATTTCTCGCCCACCAATGCCGTTTTCCGGGATGGCCTGCCGTATGCCGTGATCGATTTCGACACGCTTGCACCCGGGACAAGGCTTTGGGATCTGGGTTATTCTGCCTTTACCTGGCTCGATATCGGCAATGACGATTATTCCGGTGCCGAGCAGTTGCGGCGACTTGCCGTTTTTGCTGATGGCTACGGGCTGGCGGCATGTCCGGCCGAGGCTATCCTGTCGCATGCGGTGGTTCGCCAGAACGCGCTGGCGGCGAAGGCTCGCGCCGCCGGGCAATCCGACATAGCGGAATGGGCTGCCGTCGCTGCCGAATGTACGGCGCGCCACATGGCGTCGAAGAGCATGCCGTAACCGGGGCGCAGCACGATGAGGTCGTCAGCCCGCCCGCGCGAAAAGCCTGCGGCTGAACATCAGCGGAACCAGAACCAACGCCACGGCCGGGAACACCAGCCAGTTCATCATGCTCCAGCCATTGTCGATATGCACCAGCGCGCCGGCGAGGAAGGAGGCGGTGGCGGTGGAGCCGAAGACGAGGAAATCGTTGAGACCCTGCACCTTGCCGCGCTCTTCCGGCGTGTGGCAGTCGGTGATCATCGCGGTTGCGCCGATAAAGCCGAAATTCCAGCCGACGCCGAGCAGGATCAGCGCCAGCCAGAAATGCGTGAGCCCGAGTCCTGAAAGCGCGATTACCGCGCAACCGGCAATCAGCGCCAGACCGGTCGCGGCGATCGTCTCCTTGCCGAAGCGGGCGATTAGCCTGCCGGTGAAGAAGCTCGGGCCGAACATGGCCAGCACGTGCCACTGGATGCCGAGCGTCGCCTGTCCGACGGAATGGCCGCAGGCGATCATGGCGAGCGGCGTCGCCGTCATGATGAAGGCCATCAGCGCATAGGAAACGACGCCGGTCGCGGCGGCCATGATGAAACGGGGCGAGCGGGCGATCTCGGACAGCGGCCGTCCGCCGGAAATGGTGACTGCCACGGGGCGCGGTATCTTCAGCCGCGAGACCAGCAGCAGCGTGAGGAACGCCAGCACGGATAGCCCGATGAAGCTTGCGACATAGGGATGGCCGGGCACGGCATCGACCGTCCAGATCGCCACCTGCGGGCCGATGATGGCGGCGGCCAGCCCTCCGACCATGACCCGCGAAATCGCTTTCGCCTTCATGTCGCCATCGGCGGTGTCGGCGGCGGCGAAACGGAAGCTCTGGATGTAGGAGCCGTAAAGCCCGACGGTCATGATCGCGAGGCAGAACAGCAGAAACAGGCCGGCGGTGATGGCGGTTGCCGCAAGAAGCCCGCCGCAGATGCCGATCATCGCGCCGAAGATATAGCCCTCGCGCCGGCCGAAGCGGCGCATGATCCAGGCCGCCGGCAGCGTGCCGATGGCCACGCCCACATTGTAGAGGCTGACCGGAAAGGTCGCCAGCGAAGGATCGGGCGCCAGCACGGTGCCGATGATGCCGCCGAGTGAAATCACGATCGGCGGCGCTGCGCCGCCCACGGCCTGTGCCATGGTCAGGATATTGATATTGCGGAAAGCGGTGCTGTCGGTCATGGGCGTCTCCGGCCGTGTCATGCTCCGCTTGCGGCAAGCGGAAGGGCCGGTTCGTGCCTAGCGCATAAGCGCGAGAATCGGAACTGGTTTTCGCGTTTTAGATAGGTGCGTGGCCATCAGTGGATGAAATTGGCGATGGCATAGCCCTGTTTTTCAAGGCCCGCCCGCACCGTCGCGGCGATCGGAACGGCGTCGGCGGTATCGCCATGCACACAGATCGAATCAATAGCTGTCGGGATGCGTTTGCCGGAAAGGGTGATGATCGCGCCTTCGCGCACCATCTCGCCGACGCGGCGCGCGGCTCCTGCCGGGTCGTGGATCACCGCGCCCTGAAGGCCACGCGGCACCAGCAGACCGTCATCGCCATAAGCGCGGTCGGCGAAAATTTCCGACACCACCGTCAACCCCATTTCGGTGGCGATCTGGTGCTGTTCGCCATGGGCGATCGCAAGACAGATCAGGGCGGGATCGACGGCCTTGATGGCGTTGCAGACCGCCCGGGCGACCTCGCTGTCCTCTTGGGCGAGATTGCCGAGCGCGCCATGGGCCTTCACATGGGTGATCGGATGGCCGACATATTGCGCCATCGCCTGCGCAGCGCCGATCTGATAGGCGACCAGCCGCTCGATCTCGGTCGCGGAATAGGGGATGCGCCTGCGTCCGAAGCCCATGAGATCGGGAAAGCCGGGATGGGCGCCGACGGCGACATTGCGGTCGCGCGCCAGCACGAAGGTCTTCGCCATCGTATCGGGATCGCCGGCATGGAAGCCGCAGGCGACATTGGCCGAGGAGACGATCTTCAGCATCTCGGCATCGTCACCCTTGTCCCATGCGCCGAAGCTCTCGCCCATGTCGCAATTGATGTCGATGCGTGGTGCTGTCATTTGGTTATCTCTCGGCCGGTTGATGTGAACTATTTAAGCCGCTCATCGCGGTGAGACAACGGCTTATACCAAGGACCGATGATTAGGACCCATATGATGCGCGCTGGAATGGCTGTCCGAGTAGGAAAACACCGCAGAGCGATGCTGGAGCATC
>NZ_DEPM01000107.1:0-9747 GCF_002358775.1 Martelella sp. UBA3392 | reverse complement strand
TCGAGGTTCGACAGCGGCTCGTCGAACAGAAAGACCTGAGGGTGCCGCACGATGGCGCGGCCGATGGCAACGCGCTGACGCTGTCCGCCGGAAAGCTGTTTCGGCTTGCGGTCCAGAAGGTCCTCGATCTGCAGGATTTTCGCCGCTTCGCTGACGCGCTTGGCCACTTCGGCTTTCGGCGTACCGTTCATCCTCAGTCCGAAGCCCATATTCTGGTCGACCGTCATATGCGGATAAAGCGCATAGGTCTGGAATACCATGGCGACGCCCCGGTTTGAGGGATCGACATCATTGACCCGCTGCCCGTGGATCTCGAGGTCGCCGCCGCTGATTTCCTCAAGCCCGGCGATCATCCTGAGAAGTGTGGACTTGCCGCAGCCTGACGGGCCGACGAACACAACGAACTCGCCCTTTTCGATTTCGATGTCGACGCCGTGCACGACCTCGAGACCGCCATAAGATTTCTTGATGTTCTTGAGACTGACGCCAGTCATGTCTGGTCTCTCCCAAATAGCTCAGCAATCATCCCTTCACCGCCCCGGCGAGGCCGTCGATGAAGTAGCGCTGCAGGAACAAAAACAGGATCACCACCGGAAGGATGGAGATCGTGGAGGCGGCGGTCATGCCGCCCCAGTCGATGAAGTTCTCGCCGCGAAAGGCGTAGACGCCGACCGAGAGCGTCCGGATCGAAGGATTGGCGAGCGTGACGACCAGCGGCAGCAGGAAATCGTTCCAGGCGTAGAGCGTCTGCATCACCACGACCGTGACAACGATCGGGCGGGCAAGCGGCAGCATGACGTACCAGAAAGTCTTGACGAAGCTGACGCCGTCCATCTTGGCAGCTTCTTCGAGCTCGTTCGGTATCTGGCTGAAATAGCCGGCAAACAGGAGAACGAAGATGACGAAGGACCCGCCGCAGGTGGCCAGCATCACGCCCCAGAGCGACTGGCCAAGCCCGATGCGCGTCAACAGGTCGAAGATCGGGATGATGGTATAGCCCTGCGGCACGAAGATCGTGAACGCGATCAGCGCGAAGATCAGCCCGCGCCCGACGAACCGACGGCGCCCCAGCACATAGCCCATCATCGAGGAGGCGATCGTGACAAGGAGAACCGACCCCACCGTGACGAAAACGGTGTTGAAGAAATAGGAGCCGATATTGGCCTCTTTCCAGGCGCGAACATAATTTTCGAACGTCGGCTGTCCGGGGATCAGCCCTTCATTGGCAAAGATCGCGGCATTGTCCTTCAGCGACGCCGAGACCATCCACAACAGCGGATAGATCCAGACGGCGCAAACCGCTGCTAGCACGACGGAGATCAGAACGCGGCGCATGCGCGGCGACAGCACCGGCTGCCGGATTGCAACACGGGCATCATGCGGCATGGGGCTTCTCCCTGTTGCGCAGGTGGCGAACCGCCAGCACCTGGAGAATGGTCAGCGACATGATGGCCAGCCCGAAGAACACGCCCGCCGCACTGGCATAGCCGAGACGCGGTATGGCGCCTGCGGTGGCAAAGGCGTAGCGGAAGATATAGACCTCCATCACTTCCGAGGCGAAATAGGGTCCGCCCTGGGTCATCGACATGATCAGCGGGAACACGTTGAGCGCACTGATGGCGGAGATCAGCGCGATGACGATGGCAAAGGGCATGATCATCGGCATGATGACGTAAAGCGTGACCTGCCAGCCCTTCACGCCGTCGAGCTTGCAGGCTTCATAGAGTTCGGCGGGAACCGTCTGCAACGCGGCCAGCCAGTAGACCATGGTGACGCCGACCCATTTCCAGACATAGATCGCCGCCAGCGTCCACAGGACCAGGTCCGGGTCACCGAGGAAATCCAGCGGCCGCGACAGCAGACCGATATCCAGGATGGCCATGTTGATCGGCCCGTTGAAGGGCGACAGCATGATCGTCATCACGATGCCGATGACGGCGACAGGCGTCACCACCGGGAGGAAGATCATCGTGCGAAAAAGGGCCGAGAGCTTCAGAAGCTTGTTGTTCAGGATGATCGCGATGATCAGCGAAATGATCATCTGCGCGGGCACGGTGCTGAGCGTGAACAGAAATGAACGCCCGAAGGCATTCCAGAAGAACGGATCGCGAAGCAATTCGAAATAGTTCGCAAGCCCGACGAACTTGGCATTGGCATCGAAGCCGGACCAGTTCAGCAACGAGAAATATTCCGCCGCAAAAATCGGGTAGAGAATGAAGGCGCCGAAGATGAGCATGCCGGGAATGAGGAACAGATAGTCGACGCGGCTGCTCCAGATCCGTGCGCCCAGACGGCGCGTCAGACTGGATGACACGGTGAAATCGGACATGGGATAGTTTTCCTGACTGCGGACCCGCCGTCGGCGGCGGGTCCTTTTCGCCTGCTTCCAGCCTCAAAGCGCCTCGTAATCCGAAGCCACATAGTCTTTCGACGGGTCCCAGTTGGGGAAGACGAGATCGTCACGGCTGACATTCGCCCCATTTTTCTTCGCCGACTTGAAAGCGGCATCCAGCGCCGTATTGGTGGCCGAGACCAACCTGGTCAGTTCGCCCTTGATGTCGGTTGTCTGACCGGTGAACAGGCCCTGAATCGTCTGGGCGGCGTTCGGAGTCGGCTCCTGATAGATGCTGGCGACGGCCGCAAGCTCCGGGTTGCGCGCGAACGGGTTCGGCGAAATGCGGATGGTCTGCTCGAACATCTGCAGCGCCTTTTTCGATCGCGCCGACATCGTCGACTGTTCGACAGCCTTCGGGAAGATCGGCGGATCGGAGGAGCCAACGACATTGCCCCACGCGATCTGGCCTTCCTCCGTGCCGAGATAATGGAAAATATCGGCGGCAACGGAAGCGTTCTTGGACTTCGAATAGATGAACATGGTGTTCGACGCCGATGCCAGGGAGCCGACGATGGAGTAGCCGCCCTTGCCGGGGGTCGGCGCGATGCCGAAATCGAAATTCGGGTTCTCGCGCTCCCACTGGGGAATATTCCACGGTCCCTGGAGGATCATGCCGGCAGCGCCCTGCGGCATCATCGCGCGCGCCTGCGGCGCGTTGATGCTCATCACGCCGGGGAAGACCGAACCGTCCGCCTTCAGCGCCAACAGAAGCTCGATGGAGCCGACGATCTCGTCGGCGTCGAAAACCACCTCGCCGGTGCGGAAATCGACGCCGTTGCCGATCGACGTATCGCCGCAGGCCAGCCCGTTGGTCTGTGCCAGCGTCCGGCAGGCATCCCACCAGCGATTGACCTGGTTGCCGCCGATGATGAAACCGAAGGCACGCCCGGCATTCATCTCGGTGACCTTGGCCGCCGCCGCGCGGAATGTATCCCAGGTAAACGGCGTCGCCTCCGGATCATAGCCGGCATCATTCAGGTATTTCCGGTTATAGAGCGTGAAAGCCGAACTGACGCGCGCCGACGTGTATGGCAGGCCATAGGTCTTGCCATTGAAGACATTCAGGCCTTCCAGAAATGCACCGGGCGGAAATCCCTGCTTCCAGGTCTCGATATCCGGGATGAAATCGTCATAGGCCTGCACCCAGCCCTCGTTGACGGCGTAGGCAGGCGGCATGTTGAGCGGCAGGTTGAAGACGTCCTGTGCGGTATTGTTGCGGATGCCGAGCGGCAGGACCTGATTGATCTCGTTCCAGGGCAGTCCGTCATAGACCACTTCAATGTCACGCGCCCTGGCGTATTCCGGAAAGAACGCCTTGTAGAAGGTCGCCTTCTGATCGCCGCTGTCGAGCCAGCGAAACGGACCATCGGCATTGATCGGCCCGATGGGGGCCGGAATATCGAATTCCTGCGCGAAAGCCCGGCCGGCGCCGGTCAGCGCCAGCGCGCCGAGTGCTGCGCTGCCAGCCAGGAACTGGCGGCGTTTCATCGTTGTCATCTGCGTCATAGTCTCCTCCCTTGGCGCAACCCGACCGGCTTTCCGGTCAGGACAGACCCGGCACCATAGGATCTACCATTGTCCGTTTACGAACGCTCTCGCATCCTCAAGCGAAAACAGTCCGCAGCCAACGTATGACGCCAACCGCAAGTCTCCTCCTGCAGGCGGCGCCGGTAAACCATTCGATGACGGTTGCGAACTGATGGATATCAATTGAAGTTATCAAAAACAAATGCCATTCTTTGCTGCAGCGATAAAGGAATTTGATACCTATGCTGGACAGAATGAGCCTGCTTTTCCGGTTCCGCACCATTGCCGAGGCGGGCAGTGTACGCAAGGCATCGGAGATCCTGAACGTGACCCAGCCCGCGCTTTCGCGGTCGCTGGCGCAACTGGAGGATTTCTACGATGCCAAGCTGCTGGAGCGCCATGCCCGCGGCGTTCGTCCGACGCCTTTCGGCACGAAACTTCTTTCAACGATATCGCGGCTTGCCCGCGACTGGGAACTCGCCGAGGCAGAGCTTGCCGGCAATGATCCTGCCGCCGAAGGACGGTTGCGCATTCATGCCGGCCCGTTGTGGTCTTCCGTCGTATTGCCGACGATAACCTCGAAGCTGCATAAGCAATATCCAAATCTGACGCTTGAAATGGCGCCCAGCGTGGCCGGTTCATCCCAGGCACTGATCGACGGAATGATCGACGTTGCCTTCGGCGGGCTTTACGCGGAGAGCGAACATCCCAACCTGGAGACGCGCGCCTTTTCCAAGATCTGCGATCGCCTTGTCGCCCGCGCCGATCATCCGATCCAGCAATGCCGCGCCGATGAGTATGAAGCCGTGCATTGCTACCCCTGGATCATCTATTCCGCCGATCCGATCTACGAGGCGGAGACGCTTCACGCCGTCATGGAGCGCACCGGGCGACTGCCGCAGATCAGGGTGCGATCAAGCTCTCTTCTGGCCATTTTCCGCCTTCTGCAGGACGGCGACTATCTCTGCATCCTGCCGGATGCCGCTGCCCTCGGCATTCCCGGTCGTCCGATCCTGACCGTGCCGATCGAGCTTGGACGGCGCAATTCCGATACTGGCGCGGTCTATCGCAAGGCGATCAGCCACTATCCGCCGCTTCAGGCGTTGATGGCGTTGTGCGCGGACTATTTCGAGACCATCGACCAACGCGTCGCATAGCCCCTCATGCACCGGCAATTCGCGGCATGCGGGTGGGTTCGGATTTCATGATGCCTTGTATCATGGCATGAAGCATTCTGGCCTTGAGATCCTGCGAAGCGGGATCATCCCAAAGATTGACGATCTCGCCGGGATCATCCTGAAGGTCGAACAATTCGCCGAAACGGCCCTGACGGTAAACCGTGATCTTGTAGCGCCGGTCGACATAGGTTTCGACATGCGGCATCACCGGATTGTGCCGGTTCTCGCAAAGAATGAAATCCCGCGCTTCCGGTCCGCCCTGCCAGTTCGACCATTGCGAGACGCCCTGCATTTCGCCGGGCACGGCAATGCCGGCGGCCTCCAGAAAGGTCGGCGCCAGATCGACGAGGCTCTGCATATCCTCATTGACCGCGCCGGCGGCCACCTTGCCCGGCAGCCTGACGATCATCGGCAGGCGCAGCATGTCCTCGTAGTGAAACGGCCCTTTGGCGATGAGGCCATGCTGACCAAGAAAGTGGCCGTGATCGGTTGTGAACACCACCAGCGTATTCTCCGCCAGGCCCATGTCATCGAGCCTGTCCAGGATGCGGCCGATCTCGGAATCGAGAAAGCTCATCATTCCGAAATAGGTGGCCTTATCCTTCCTCAGATCTTCCTCCGGATAGAGGTGGCTTTCGCAGCCATGCGCCTGATAGGGATCATGCCAGTCCCCGAAATCCGGATTTTCCTCTTGCGTCTTGCCAAAATGCGGCGGGTTGCGGTTATGCTCGCCGGGCGTGACCCGATCGATTTCCATGTCGTCCGGATCGTACATCGACGCCCAGGGCTCGCTGACGGTGTAGGGCGGATGCGGATCGTGAAAGCTCGCCCACAGGAAGAACGGTTTTCCGCTGCGGGCGTGCTCTTCGAGATAGGCAATGCTGCGCTCGGCGGTCCATGTCGTATAATGCATGTCGGCGGGTAGAGACCAAGAACGGTCAAGCCGGGTATAGCTGCCCTTCTTGCCGGTGCGCGGCGCTTTCGCAGCATTTTCGCCCGAAAGCGGCTGGAAATAGTCACGCCAGTCGACAAGCCCCCTCTCCTCCATCCAGATCGCATAGTGCTGGCCTGCATGGCTTTCATCGGCGTGGTTGCGGGCAAGTTCCAGATGTTCGAACCCATACCAGGTACGGCTAAACCCCCGCCAGAAATCAAGGTCACGCAGGATCGGCTGACATTCGAGCGATTCCGATTCCGGGGTGCTTGCGAGTGGCTGAAAATGCGCTTTGCCGACCAGCGCGGTATTGTAGCCCGCGGCTATCAGGTGATCGCCGACAGTCGGGACATCCTCCGGCAGCTTGACGCCGATTGTCCAGGCCCCGTGATGCGATGGATACTGCCCGGTGATGATGCTTGCCCGTGATGGCGTGCAGACCGGCGCGGGGCAATAGGCCCGATCAAAACGCGTCCCTTCCCGGCACAAGCGGTCAAGGTTCGGTGTCTTCAGTCTTGGATCATGGACCCCAAGCGCTTTGTAGTGCTGCTGATCGGTAGTGATCAGCAAAATATTCGGCCTCGTCATAAACGCCTCCCATCCCGACGCCGCACCATAACGAAATGAGACGCCGGGAGCTTTCGAAAGGCATATCCGCTCCATGCAACAATTTTATCGCTCGCAGGTCGGAAGTGCTCCGATCGGAGTTCCGCCAAAGCAATGACCGAACGACATTTCCAGCATGCCAGGAAAGAGCTTGTGCAAAATCTCACGATCAGTGGACAGATACAGTATCCCTCACCCGCTACAGGTCGTGTAGTTTCCACCAGTTTCGACGCGCAACCACTACGTTGCCTCCTTTCCCTCATTTGCCTGCTCCGCGCGTTCGTTCACCCTTGAGAGGGGCTCCGGTCGGCCGAGGAGAAAGCCCTGAAGTTCGGGACATCCCATGTGCCTGAGCGCGATGCGCTGGCTCTCATGTTCGACCCCCGCCGCCGTGACCGACAGGTCGAGTTCCTTGCCGATCGCCAGGATCGCGCGGATGATAGCGACGGAGCGGGCGTCGGAATCCAGATTTGAAACAAAACTGCGATCGATCTTGATCCGGTCGAAGGGCATGCGCTGAATGCTGGATATCGACGATGTTCCGGCGCCGAAATCATCCAGCGCCAGAAGAACGCCGATCTCCTTCAGCTGCGAAAAGGTCTGCGCGACCATCTCCGTCGCACCGATCAGGGCCGATTCCTTGATCTCCAGTTCGAGGCGGTGGGGCGCAAGCCCGGAGACGGCAAGCGCATGTCGGACCGTTTCGGCCATGTGCCCATCCTCAAGCTGGGTCGAAGAGACATTCACGGACACGCGCACATGGCCCGGCCACATCGCCGCGTCACGGCATGCCCTCTCCAGTATCCAGGCGCCGAGCCTGCGGATAATGCCGGTTCTCTCGGCGACCGGGATAAAGACATCCGGAGAAATCTCTCCTCTTTCGGGATGCGTCCACCGGGCGAGCGCTTCATATCCGACGACCACCGAATCCACGCCGTCGCACAGGGGCTGATAGGCAAGCGATATATCGCCATGGGTGATCGCCGCGCGCAGTTCCTTTTCGACGTCCCATTCCGGCCAGACCTGCCCTTCAGGGGAGTGGTCGAAACGAAGATAGCTGCCCCCGCCCGATCGCTTGACCGCATAGAGCGCCATGTCGGCGTTGTTATAGAGTTCGTCCATGCCCGACGCATCGTCCGGAAACAGCGCAATTCCGATGGATGCCGAGACGGAAACGCGCGTCTGTCCCACGAGAACCGGTTCTTCGAACGCGCGAATGAGACGCTTCGCCAGGGCGAAGGCGCCGGCCGGTTGCTGGACGCCCACCTGGACGACGCAGAATTCGTCGCCCCCGATCCGCGAAACCGTGTCGCCGGACCGGACATGACCGGACAGGCGCCGGGCCACCACCCGCAGAAGCTCATCGCCGGCAACGTGACCGTATCGGTCATTCACCTGCTTGAACCCGTCAAGATCCAGAAGCAGAAGCCCCACCTTGGCCTGCGAGCGCCCGGAAGCGGCGACGGCCTCGGCAAGCGTATCCGTAAGGCGGTTCCGGTTTGAAAGACCCGTCAGCGGGTCGTGCTCGGCAAGATAGGCGGCCCGCGCCTCGGCCTCCCGGATCTTCGTGACATCCGAGAGAATGGCCAGGATGAAAGGCTCCCGGCCGTCAGCCGTGTCGAGCTCGACGAGCCGCTTGCGCGTCACGATGACGTGGACGTCACCTTTGGCGTCGGTGACAACTTCCTCATTCTCGTTCGGCTCACCCGTCTCGAACACCTGGTTGTCGACCTTCCAGAAGACAGCCCTCTGTTCCTCCGGCAATTGTTCGTCCAGCGAGCCGAGCAAGGCCTCCCGCGGCGTTCCGAAAAATGTGCAGGCGGCATCGTTTGCGACCACGACGCGATGACTGCGGTCCTTGATGATCACGGGCAGCGGCATGGCATTCAAAACCGCCTGGAGGTTGTCGACCGTGGCTCGGATTGTAGAACGCGAGAACATGGACAGCCTTCCGTACGCCTTGACTTCAATAAACAGGACCTGATCTCCGTGTCCGCGGACCTGCCTGTCCGGCAGCACGAGAAGACCCTTCCTGCCGCATCATAACACGAAGTCCGCCAGGGAATGAACCGCCCGGGGTGACACACATCCGCTTCGCGTAAGGCCAGACTTCAGTCGGTCATTTGGCGGGCAGGATTTGTCACGTAGACGCGGGGCAATCGCCCCTTCGAGCGAATCTGACCCTCGTTTCCGCATGACCATCGCCGCTTCGCGATGGCACCTTCGCAACATTTCGTAACACAACGTAGCACCCCCTGCCCGACTGCTCTGGCAGAGCTCATGGCGGGGTCGGATGATCCGGCTCCGGTTCTCAGACAGAGATCGGCCATGACAGACAAAACGACTATTTCTTCCTCCAGTGAGCCGCATGGCGGGCGGCGGGCGCTGCTGCGCTCCCTCTTCCTGCTGCTCGCGATGATCCCGGCCTCCCTCGCCGCAGCGCAGGAGACAAGGCACGTCACGGTGGTGGCCGCGCGCGCGGGAGAGGTCGTCGGCACGGCGGCCGCGACCGGCATGGTCGTCGCCCGCGATGAGGTGCCGGTCCATGCCGAGGTGGAAGACGAGATCATCCGCGCCGTGCTGGCCGAGACGGGCGATTTCGTCGCGGCGGACGCGGCGCTTGCCGAGATTGACACGGTTGATGCCGAACTGGCGCTGCAAAAGAATACCGTCGAACTGCGCCGGGCCCGCACGTTGATCGAACAGGAACGGGCCCGCCTTGAAAAGGCAAGGGTCAGCGAAGCGGAAGCCGCGAAGGAACTGGCGCGCAACCGCTCGCTGGTTTCAAACGGGGCCGTTTCCGAACGGGCGTTAAGCGAGCGCGAGAACGAGCATGCCCGCGCCGCCGCCGATCTGGCGCTTGCCCGCCATGCGCTCGAAGTGGCCGAAGCCGAACTGGAACTCGTGGAGCGCAGCCGTGCGGAAATCGAGCGCACCGTTGAGAAGAGCACGGTGCGGGCCCCGACGGCCGGGCTTGTGCTCGCCCGCAATGCCCGCACCGGCCACACCGCGGCAATGTCCGGCGAACCGCTCTTCGTGCTGGCCGAAGACGGCGTTCTGGAACTCGAGGCCGAGGTGGCCGAAGCCGATTTTGTCCGCGTGCGCAC
>NZ_DEPM01000096.1:0-3622 GCF_002358775.1 Martelella sp. UBA3392 | reverse complement strand
TCTCATCCGGTTTTCGCCTGTGGGAAGTAGGCGTGTTTATCCACATATGCTCAAATGACGGAAGCGTGAAATCCAGCCTGTTGAAAACGGGGACAATGCCGACCATCGCGCCGCTTTTCCGTGGGTTTTAAACAGGGTTTCCGCCTTGCGCCAGAGCCGGGAGACGTTGAATCCATTGAGGTGAACAGCGAAATCCCCGATCTGCCAAAATCACAGGTCCGAAAATCACCGATGCGAAACTGGAAACCGGGGAAATGACTCATGACTGCGGCAAAAGCTTTAATCCTTGATCGTCACAGACTCTAAGAAATAAAAGAAACCGAACATAACAAGATTCATTTAGAGGCGAGGCTGGGGATATGGCGAAAAGGGCACTGGAACGGGTGCTGGATGGCGAGACCGTAAACCCGCCGCCGATCTGGCTGATGCGGCAGGCAGGACGCTATCTGCCGGAATACCGCGCCGTGCGGGAAAAGGCCGGAGGCTTTCTGAACCTCTGCTATAATCCGGATTTTGCAACGGAAGTGACGCTGCAGCCGATCAGGCGATATGGCTTTGACGCGGCGATCCTATTTTCCGACATTCTCGTGATCCCCGATGCGCTGAAGCGCAATGTCCGCTTTGAGGCCGGGGAAGGACCGAGACTTGATCCGATCAACGCAGACGGCATCTTGGCTCTTGAAAAGAGCTATGACGCAGGCCGGCTCGATCCGGTCATTGAAGCGGTGAGGCGTATCCGCCGGGAGTTACCGGAGGAAACGGCGCTGCTCGGTTTCTGCGGCGCGCCCTTTACCGTGGCGACCTATATGATTGCCGGACGCGGCACCCCCGACCAGGCGCCGGCGCGGCTGTTTGCCTATCGCCACAGACGCGAATTCCTGAAACTGCTCGACTACCTTGCCGATCTCTCGGCCGATTACCTGATCCGCCAGCTTGAGGCCGGCGCCGGCGCGGTGCAGATCTTCGACAGCTGGGCCGGTGTGCTCGGCGAGGAGGATTTTGCCGACTTTGCTGCGGCACCCGTCGCGCGGATCGTTGCGAAAGTGCGGGCGGCGCATCCGGAGGCGAAGATCATCGCCTTCGCCAAGGGCGCGGGCCCCAACCTCGCCTCGTATCGCGCCAAGACCGGCGCGGACGCGATCGGCCTCGACTGGACGGTGCCTCTTGCCATCGCCAGAGACCTGCAGAAGGATGGGCCGGTGCAGGGCAATCTCGACCCGCTTTCCGTGGTCGCTGGCGGTCATGCGATGAAAAGCCGCGCCCTTGCCATTCTCGAAGCGCTTGCGGACGGACCGCTGATCTTCAATCTTGGCCACGGAATCACGCCCGAGGCCGATCCGGAGCATGTGGCAGCGCTTGTCCGGCTCGTGAGAGGCGAAGAATAGTCCTTTTCAAAAGGGAGAATGCCTGATGGCAGATCGGAACAATGCCGGCAGCAAGGCGGCAGGGCGGGCAATGACGGCGCTGCTGGTGTTTCTGGCGCTCTGTCTTGGCATCTACATCTTCGACCGCGACAATTTCTATCTCTGGGCCAAGGCAATCCACATCATGGCGGTGATCGCCTGGATGGCCGGCATGTTCTATCTGCCGCGCCTCTTCGTCTACCACGCTGATACTGTGCCCGGTTCCGAAAGCTCTGAAACCTTCAAGGTGATGGAATATCGCCTGATGAAGGCGATCATGAACCCGGCCATGATTCTGACATGGATTTTCGGTCTATACCTTGCCTGGGAGGGTTTCCGGTTTTCCGGCGGCTGGCTGCATGTCAAGATCCTGGCGGTTTTTCTTCTGTCGGGCGTCCATGGCTATCTCAGCAAATCGCTGAAGGAATTTGCCGCCGACAAACGTTCGCACAGCGCGAAACACTGGCGCATCATCAACGAAGTTCCGACAGTTTTGATGATCATCATCGTTATAATGGTCGTTTTGAAGCCGTTTTAATCAGATGATGAACATTTTAGGCGGTTTTCGGCGATAAAAATGCTGTTTTTGCTCTTGTAACGTCAGCGTCAAATCAGTATCTTCCGGCCACTCATCCAAAAGGCTGTGCGAAAGTATCCCCCTTTGCCAATCCGAATTGGCACTGCTCTACCAGCGCAACCGGCCTTTCTATCTTCATGACAACATCACGGTTTTCTTCATGTCTCAAATGAAGCTTCAGGAACTGAAGAGTAAAACGCCTACCGATCTCCTTGCCTTTGCCGAATCAGTCGAAGTTGAGGGCGCGAGCACCTTGCGCAAACAGGAACTCATGTTTGCCATCCTCAAGATGCTTGCAGCCCAGGACGTCGAGATTATCGGCGAGGGCGTGGTCGAGGTCCTTCAGGACGGTTTCGGGTTCTTGCGTTCGGCCAATGCCAACTATCTTCCCGGCCCGGACGACATCTATATTTCGCCCTCCCAAATCCGCCGCTTCGCGCTGAAGACCGGCGACACGGTTGAAGGGCCGATCCGCGGACCGAAGGAGGGCGAGCGCTATTTCGCGCTGCTGAAGGTCAATACCATCAATTCCGACGATCCGGAAAAGATCCGTCACAAGGTCCATTTCGACAATCTGACGCCGCTCTATCCCGATGAGCGCTTCAAGATGGAGCTCGACAACCCGACCTCCAAGGACAATTCCGCCCGCGTCATCGACCTGGTCGCGCCGCTCGGCAAGGGCCAGCGCGGCCTGATCGTCGCCCCGCCGCGCACCGGCAAGACCGTGCTCTTGCAGAACATCGCCCATTCGATCACCGCCAATCACCCCGAATGTTTCCTGATCGTGCTGTTGATCGACGAGCGGCCCGAGGAAGTGACCGACATGCAGCGTTCGGTGAAGGGCGAAGTGGTCTCATCCACCTTCGATGAACCGGCCGTACGCCACGTGCAAGTCGCTGAAATGGTTATCGAAAAGGCAAAACGCCTGGTGGAGCACGGCCGCGATGTCGTGATCCTGCTCGATAGTATCACCCGTCTCGGCCGCGCCTATAACACGGTCGTTCCGTCCTCCGGCAAGGTGCTGACCGGCGGCGTCGACGCCAATGCGCTGCAGCGCCCGAAGCGCTTCTTTGGTGCTGCGCGTAATATCGAGGAGGGCGGTTCGCTGACGATCATCGCGACCGCGCTGATCGATACCGGCAGCCGCATGGACGAAGTGATCTTCGAGGAATTCAAGGGCACCGGCAATTCCGAAATCGTGCTCGACCGCAAGGTCGCCGACAAGCGCATCTTCCCGGCCATGGACATTCTCAAGTCGGGCACCCGCAAGGAAGACCTGCTCGTGCCGCGCCAGGACCTGCAGAAGATCTTCGTCCTCCGCCGCATCCTCGCGCCCATGGGCACCACGGACGGTATCGAATTCCTGATCGACAAGCTGAAGCAGACCAAGAACAACGCCGAATTCTTCGAATCGATGAATACCTGAGCGATAGGGTAGGGGTCCGTTCGCAGGGAAGCTTTCGGTGCAGTTTGGCCGTATAATGGCGCTAAGCGCAAAGACTGCGTGTAGCGCTGCCGCCTAGCCCCCCAATCTTCTCGCCCCGGAGGGGAGAGATGTCGCGACAGCGACAGTGAGGGGGGAGACTATCACCGCGAACGCCCTCACGATTTGAAATGCCGCGCCACCCTCACTGCCCCTTTC
>NZ_DEPM01000279.1:1522-5353 GCF_002358775.1 Martelella sp. UBA3392 | reverse complement strand
TGCTGATCGCCGACGAGCCGACCACCGCGCTCGACGTGACCGTGCAGAAGCAGATCCTCCGCCTGATCCGCCAGATGCAGAAGGCCCATGGCACCGCCGTGCTGTTCGTCACCCACGATCTCGGCGTCGTCGCCCAGATCTGCGACAGCGTCACCCTACTCTATGCCGGCCGGGTGATCGAACAGGGCCGCACCGCCGACGTTCTGACCAATCCCCGCCACGCCTATACGCGCGCTCTGATCGCGGCCGGCCCGCGCTACGACCGGCCAGATGCCGGGCTGGAGCCGGTGCCCGATGCCGTGTTCGCCGCGTTGCGCGCCGAGATCGGGGAGGCGTCACGATGAGCGAACCGCTGCTTTCCGCCACCGGCATCAAGGTCACCTATGGCGGCGGTACGTCGCTGTTCGGCAAAAAGCCCGGCAACACCGTGCTGCACGGCGTCGATATCGCGGTCGCTGCCGGCGAGACCGTCGGCATTGTCGGCGAGAGCGGATCGGGCAAGACCACGCTCGGCCGCGCGCTGCTGCGCCTTGTCGATGTCGCCGATGGCGAGATCCGCTTCGACGGGCAGGACATTACCCGGCTTGACGATGCCGCGATGCGGCCGCTCCGGCGACGCATGCAGATGATCTTCCAGGATCCGATGGCCTCGCTTAATCCGCGACATTCGATCGGCCGGATTCTGGGCGAGCCGCTGATCCTGCACGGCCTTGCCGAAAACCGGAAGGCGGCGCGCGATCAGGCAGCCGCCATGCTGGAGCGCGTGTCGCTGCCGGAAGAGGTGCTGGCGCGCAGCCCGCACGAGCTTTCCGGCGGCCAGCGCCAGCGCATCGGCATTGCCCGCGCCGCCCTGCTGCGACCGGATTTCGTGCTGGCCGACGAAATCGTCTCCGGCCTCGACGTTTCCACCCAGGCGCAGGTTCTGAACCTCCTGAAGGCGCTGAGCCGCGAGATGGGGCTTGCCATGGCCTTCATCAGCCATGACCTCTCCGTCATTCGCGCGGTCTGCGACCGGGTCTATGTCATGCAGTTCGGCAAGATCGTAGAGCATGGCCCGTGCGCTGAAGTGTTCGACAATCCGCAATCGGCCTATACCCGCACCCTGCTCGACGCCATTCCGCTGCCGGAAATCGATCCGGACTGGCTGGACCGGGTGGCCGTCGACGAGGCATAAGGCCTGAACACATCAAATTCCGGAGCACCCATGAGCGGCTTTCGCCAGACATGCATCGCGCTCGACCGCGTGATCGGAACCTTCGCGGCGATCCCTCATCCGGTCGCCGTTGAAATCACGGCGGCCGCCGGACCGGATTTCATCTGCATCGACTGCGAGCATGCCCAGATCGGGCGCGAACGGGTGGAGGACATGATCCGGGCCGCGGACCTCCACCGCGTGCCTGCGATGTTGCGGGTGCCGGGCCACGCGCCGGAGGCGATCGCCAGCGCGCTCGACGCCGGCGCGGCCGGCGTTCTGGTGCCCCGCGTTTCCAACGCCGACGAAGCGCGCGCCGCCGTTGCCGCAAGCCGGTTTCCGCCGGCGGGCCGGCGCGGGGTCGGGCCGGGACGGGCTGCGGGCTATGGCTACCGCATTGTCGAGACCCTGAAATCCGCCAACGAGACCGTCGTGCTCGCGATCCAGATCGAGACCGCCGAAGGGCTGGCGAATATCGAGGAAATCGCGGCGGTCGAGGGGATCGACGTGATCTTCATCGGCCCCGGCGACCTCTCTGTCACGATCGATGCCATGGGCCCCGAAAACGCCGACAGGCTCAATGCCGCGATCCGGCGGATCGCCGACGCCGCCCGCGCCGCCGGCAAGGCGGTCGGACTGTTTCGTCCGGACGGCTCCGATGTCGCGACATGGGAAGAGGCCGGCATCAGCTTCTTTATCATCGGCTCGGATGCGATGATGCTTTCCGCCGGCCTTGCCGCCGGGCTGAGACAGGCGCGTTCGGAAACCTGACCTCAGACCCGGGCCAGGGCGTCGGATTTCCGGAGCCTCAAGTTTATTGACAAACCTTTCCTCCCCCTCGGCGTCATCCTTGGGCTTGTCCCGAGGATCTAATCACCCCTCTATGCGAGCGGAGTCTGCGATCAGAAAAGTGCCGTTCTTTATGCCTTTTTATCCCGGAACGCTTGTCGCGCGGGTAGGTGCTTAGACCCTCGGGACAGGCCCGATGACGAAAGAGGTTGGGGCGGCTTTGTCAACACTTTGGGGCGCCGGAAATCCGGCGCCCTTTTTGTTACCCTAAAAGGCAGGTAAAAAACTGCGCTTTACATGCAGGCAAATACCTGCATAATGATGAATGTTGAAAGTGAGACCCATGGATACCGATACCGTTTTCAAGGCCCTGGCCGATCCGACACGCCGCAAGCTGCTCGACCTTCTGTGCGAGCGTAACGGGCAGACCCTCGGCCAGCTCTGCGAAAACCTCGACATGACCCGCCAGTCGGCCACCCAGCATCTCGGCCTTCTGGAAAAGGCCAATCTCGTCACCAGCGTCCGGCGCGGGCGGGAGCGGCTGCATTTCATCAATCCGGTGCCGCTCTACGAAGTCTACGAGCGGTGGGTGCGCAAGTTCGAGCATCAAAGGCTCAACCTGCTGCACGACCTCAAGAGAGAGCTCGAAGGAGACAGCAAATGACAGATGCAACGATCAGGGAAACGACCCAGTTCGTCTACGTGACCTACATCGCCTCGACGCCTGAAAAAGTATTCGAGGCCATCATCAAGCCGGAGGTGGCGAGCCGCTACTGGGGCCACGAAAACGTGTCCGACTGGCGTCCGGGCTCGCGCTGGCAGCATGTCCGCGCCGATGACGCCCGCACCGTCCAACTCGTCGGCGAGGTGATCGAGAGCAGCCCGCCCTCGCGGCTTGTCATAAGCTGGGCCAATGAATCGGAAGCGGCGGATCCGGAAGCTTACAGCCGCGTGAGTTTCGACATCGAGCCCTATGACGACATGGTGCGGCTCACCGTGACCCATGACGATCTGGTGGTCGGCAGCGGCATGGCGAACGGCGTCACCAAGGGCTGGCCGATCGTGCTGTCCAGCATGAAATCCTATCTCGAAACCGGCCGCGGCCTCGATGTTTTCGCCAAGCCCAAGGCGGCTTGAAGAAAGGAGGCCCGTCATGACACGCTATAGCGGAGGATGCGCCTGCGGTGCCATACGCTACGAAACGGATACAAGCCCCGTCTTTGAGAACCACTGCCAGTGCACCCACTGCCAGAAGCGCAGCGGCACCGGCCATGGGTCCTATCTGACCTTTGCCGAAAAGGCGCAGGTGCGGATCACCGGTACCGCTTCCGAATGGAGCCTTGCCGGCGACAGCGGAACGCAGAAGACCCATGCCTTCTGCCCTGTCTGCGGAACGCCGGTCTTCCTGACCTTCGCCGCCATGCCGGATATCATCGCGGTCCATGCGGCAAGCCTTGACGATCCGGACCTGTTCCGGCCGAAAGTGGTGACCTATGCGGCAAGAGCGCCGGCCTGGGACATTGCCGGCCCGGGTCTCGCCCGTTTCAAGGGCATGCCGGGCTGACCCGCGCGCCCTCTCCAGCGGCGGAGATCGGGAGCCGCATGGCAAAACAGCGAACAAGAAAGGACCTCAAACTGGCACGACACTGGAAGAGATAGTTGAAATCTGAAATATCTTGTGATCAAATAATCAAAACAACAATATTCACGCGGGCGGCGTTTGTCGCCTGCCGGGAACGACACAGGATAACCCAATGAATATGCAGACCGAATCCGCCCCGCTCAGCAACAGCTTCCCGGTTGACGAGATCCGGTCGCTGTTCCCGGCGATCGCCAAGGCCGGCGATTTC
>NZ_DEPM01000279.1:0-1146 GCF_002358775.1 Martelella sp. UBA3392 | reverse complement strand
GCGGTCACCAATCACCTGATCGATGCCAACGTCCAGCGCATGGCGAGCTACGAGCATAGCGCCCGCGTCGATGCCGGCCTGGAGGCCGCGCGCGAAAGCGTTGCCGTGCTGATCAATGCCTATCGGCCGGAGGAGATTTCCTTCGGCCTCAACGCCACCTCCTTCATTCGCCTCGTGAGCCTCGGCATCGCCAAAATGCTGGATGAGCGCAACGAGATCGTGGTCACCGACATGGACCACGACGCCAATATCGCCACATGGCTTGCGCTGGAAGAAAACGGCGCGAAGATCGTCTGGTGGCGGATGCGCGAGGACGGAACGCTCAACCCGGAAGACCTTAAGCCGCTGGTCAATGAACGGACCCGGCTGGTCGCCTGCACGGCGACCTCACATGCGATCGGCACCATGGTCGATGTCGCGGCCGTTGGCCGCATCGCCCATGCCGCAGGCGCGGAGGTTTTCCTCGACAGCGTCCACTTCGGCCCGCACGGGCTGATCGACGTTCAGGCCTGGGATTGCGACTATCTGGTCTGCTCCGGCTACAAGAACTTTTCGCCGCATATGGGTTTTCTGTGGGGGCGCTATGACGCGCTCTGCAAGCTTCCGACCTTCAAGGAAGACTTCATCCCCGACGTTCCGCCCTACAAGATCGAGGTCGGCACCTTCCCCTATGAGAATGTAGCGGGGATGGACGCCGCCGTGCGCTATCTCGAAAGCGTCGGCGAGCGGTTCCTGCCTTCCGGCGAACACAGCCGCCGCGCGGCGATTGCCGCCGCGATGGGTGCGATCCGCGATTACGAGATGATCCTGGCCAAGGAAATGATTTCCGTTTTGAAGAGCCACGGCGCGGTGATCTACGGCATTTCCGACAATGACAGGCTTGATCAGCGCGTGCCGACGATCTGCTTCAATATACCGGGCCTTGCCCCGAAGACGCTTTCGGTGGAAATGGGCAAGCGGCGGATCGGCATTCGCGACGGACATATGTTCGCGCCCCGCCTGATGGCGCGTCTCGGCCTTGCGATGGACAGCGGCGCGGTGCGCGTCTCGCTGCTGCATTACAACAAGCTTGAAGAAATCGAACGCTTCGACACAGTGCTTGGCGAGATCATCGCTGCACACAAAAGCTGAAGCGTCGCGATGCCG